>JAHWKY010000030.1 GCA_019347575.1 Actinomycetota bacterium
CGCCTTCGATCTCGGCGCGAGCTTGGATAGTGGCCTCCGGTCCGCCTCCGCGAGAGTGAAGGATCGCCGCATGGCGCTCGTTCTGGAGACGCTGGGAATGGCCGCGGAGGAACGGCTCGCGAGCGCCCGCGCCGCGGACCTCCTGGCGGGCCTCGCCGATCGGCTCGCGTTCGAGGAAAGGCTGGAGGACGAGGTCAAGGCCAGAGCGAGCGGGGCCCGGCAGCAGCAGAAGCTGCTGGCGCTGCTCGTCCCGGCGATCGCGCTCGTGCTGATCGGCTCGATGCCTGCGCTCGCCACGGCGCTGGATAGCACCTTGGGTCGGTTCGTATTGATACCTGGAGCCGTCGTCCTCGAGGTTGAAGACCGGTGGTGCGAACGCGTCCGCCAGGAGCACGGGCGCCAGGGGGTCGGTCTCGTCGGCGTCGGCGAAGCGGATCCACCCTCCGTTGACGCCGCGCCCCGTCTTCTCCCCCCGCATGAACCCGAGGAACTCCTCGGGGGTCGCCCAGTCGAACCGTTGCAGGAGCGTCGGGGCGTCGGGGTACTCGCTGCCGTTGATGCGCTTGCACTCCTCACGCGGTGGGAGCGGAGGTGGCGACTCGGCGACGTGGGTGGGACCGTCGGCACGCGACAGGTCGGTGAACGTGGCCAGCGTCCGCAGGACCTCGCGTCCGTCCTGGACCAGCCGGCACGTCGCGGTGGAGTGGCGCTTGCCGGCGCGCACGACCTCGACCTCGAGCTGTGTCGGTCCGGCAGCCGGCGGTGCGATGAAGTGGCCCGTGATGGAGGCCGGATGCGGATGGGGCAGCGTGGCGGCCATCGCCCGGGCGGCCACGGCGAGGACGTAGCCCCCGTTGGGGGTCCCCCCGGGCGTCTGCCAGCGGTCGGTGAGTTCCCCACGCCAGCGGCCGTCGCCCGCGGGTTCGACCGCCGTGTCATCGGTGAAGACGCTCACACGCCACTCCTGTGTCGCCCGGTCACGCAGATTGCCACGAGGGATCGCGACCACTGGCAATGAGGACGGCCTCCCAGGTATCGTGGTCCCCGTCGAGCGGCTGACCCGTGGGCCCCTCCAGGCGGGCTCGCCACACGTCCGCGAGGACCTCGGTGTCGCCAGGCCGGTGGTCGGTGCCCTGGGATCGGGCGAGGTCCCACGCGTGCACGTGCCACTCGATGGCCGCCACCCCGACGTGCTGTCCGACCGTCCACACCGCCGACGGGGCGAGCATCATCGGCCAGTCCCAGTGACGGTCGGCGAGCTGCAGGTGGCGATTGGCGTGTCCGCTGAACACCTGCAGGTGGGTGCGGGCGGGCAGCAGCGGCAGACGCACCATGGCCTGCTCGTTGTGGTACGCGAGCTCGGCGCTCCGCAGCAGCGGACGGGTGCGGTCGGCGGGCGCGTCGTCGGCCCACTGCAGGTAATCGGCCGCGATGGCGTGCAGGTGGCGGACCAGCGTGTGAGCGTCCCACCGCGTGCAGGGCGTCGGGACCTGCCAGTCGGTGACGGTCTCCGCGATGCGCTCGATCGCCGCGATGCCGACACGTGCGGAGTCGAGCAGGCGGTAGCGACGCTCGGCGGGGCGCGGCTCCTCGCTCACGCGCCCGTCACACGCCCATCGGGTGCCACACCGTCTTGGTCTCGGTGAAGCGCAGGATGCGGCGCGGGTCGGGCTCGGCGGTCCAGTCCGGCTCGCCGTCGGTCGGCGGTCGGAGGACGCGCTTGATGTTGTCGGCAGCAGCGACCTCCAGCTCCGCCGCCGCGTCGGGCTCGACGCCGGCGAGGTCGATGGCGTTGACGTCCATGTGTCCGGCGAGGTGGGGGGCGAGCTCCTCGACGTGCCCGGTCAGCAGGTTGATGACTCCGCCCGGCACATCCGAGGTCGCGAGCACCTCGCTGAGCGTGATCGCGGGGAGCGGCATTCGGTGGGACGCGATGACCACGCAGGTGTTGCCGCTGACGACGACGGGGGCGATGACGCTGACGAGCCCGAGCAGCGGCGAGGTCTGCGGGGCGACGATCCCGACCACGCCAGTCGGCTCGGGGATCGAGAAGTTGAAGTAGGGACCCGCCACCGGGTTCGCCGCCCCGTCCACGACGGCGATCTTGTCGGACCACCCCGCGTACCAGACCCAGCGGTCGATGGCGGCGTCGACCTCACCAGCGGCGGCGGTTGCGTCGACGCCCCACGCCGCGGCGACCTCGGCCGCGAACTGCTCGCGTCGCCCCTCGAGGACCTCGGCGACGCGGTAGAGCACCTGCCCCCGGTTGTAGGCGGTGGCGGCCGCCCAGCCGGGCTGTGCCTTGCGGGCGGCGACGACCGCGTCGCGCAGGTCCTTGCGGGAGGCTCGCGCGGCGTTGGCAAGGAAGCGGCCGTCCGCGGCGGTGACCTCGTAGCTGCGCCCCGACTCGGAGCGTGGGAACGCCCCGCCGATGTACAGCTTGTAGGTCTTGCGCACGTCGAGCCGACCGGCACCGTCAGACATCGAGGCGCGCCTCCCCATCGGCGCCGTCAGACATCGAGGTACGCCTCCAGGCCGTGGCGCCCGCCCTCGCGTCCGAACCCGGACTCCTTGTAGCCACCGAAGGGCGAGGCGGGGTCGAAGCGGTTGAACGTGTTGGCCCACACCACGCCGGCGCGCAGGCGCTGCGCCATCCACAGGATGCGGCTGCCCTTCTCGGTCCAGACACCGGCCGACAGCCCGTAGGGGGTGTTGTTGGCCTTGTCCACGGCCTCGTCGGGCGTGCGGAAGGTCAGCACCGACAGCACCGGGCCGAAGATCTCCTCGCGCGCGATGCGGTGGCTCTGGCTCACCTCGGTGAACACCGTCGGTGGGAACCACCACCCCCGTTCGGGGAGGGTGCACTCGGCCTGCCACAGGTGCGCGCCCTCGGCGGCGCCGGCCTCGACGAGCTCGGTGATGCGCTCGAGCTGCTCTGACGAGTTGATCGCGCCCAGGTCGGTGTTCTTGTCGAGAGGGTCGCCGACCCGGAGCTTGCCGAGGCGGCGCTTCAGCCGGTCCATCACCGGCTCGACGACGGACTCCTGGACCAGGAGGCGTGAGCCGGCGCAGCAGACGTGACCCTGGTTGAAGAAGATGCCGTTGACGATGCCCTCGACGGCCTGGTCGAGGGCCGCATCGTCGAACACCACGTTGGCGGCTTTCCCTCCCAGTTCCAGGGTCAGCTTCTTGCGCGTGCCGGCGACGGCACGTCGGATGAGCTTGCCTACCTCGGTGGATCCGGTGAACGCGACCTTGTCGACGTCGGGGTGCTCGACCACCGCGCGCCCCGTCTCACCCGCGCCGGTCACGATGTTGACGACGCCGGGGGGCAGATCGGCCTGCTGGCAGATCTCGGCGAAGGCGAGCGCGGACAGCGGGGTCGTTTCGGCTGGCTTGAGCACCACCGTGTTGCCACAGGCGAGGGCGGGGGCGATCTTCCAGGCGAGCATCAGCAGCGGGAAGTTCCAGGGGATGATCTGTCCCGCGACACCGAGCGGCCGCGGGTCGGCGCCGTAGCCCGCGTGGGCGAGCTTGTCGGCCCAGCCGGCGTGGTGGAAGAAGTGCGCCGCCGCGAGCGGCACATCGACGTCGCGCGTCTCGCGGATCGGCTTGCCGTTGTCGAGCGTCTCGAGGACCGCCAGCTCACGGGCGCGCTCCTGGATGGTGCGCGCGATGCGGTAGAGGTACTTCGCGCGTTCGCGCCCCGACATCGGCCCCCACACGTCGTCGTACGCGCGTCGTGCGGCGGTGACGGCGCGGTCGACGTCCGCCGGTCCAGCCTCGGTGACCTCCGCCAGCACCTCCTCCGAAGCCGGGTTGACGGTCTTGAAGGCGCGACCGTCGCTGCTCTCGACGAACTCCCCGCCCACGAACAGCCCGTAGCTCGAGCGGATCGTGACGATTTCCCGGGCCTCGGGCGCCGGGGCGTACTCCCACGTCGGGGTGATCAGGTCGGGCACGTCGGAGATGGTCGCCACTGCGGCGTCGCTGGTCGCGGGCTCGGATGGGGTGGTCATGGGCGAAGGGTACGCGTGGTCACCGGTGGCGCGTCGTGACGACCGGGGCTCGATCGCGTACCCGCCTCCGACCGAGGACGACCGACTAGCCTCGTCCGTCCTCGCGTGCGGAGGGCTGATCGTGCCCGACGAACCCCTGCGGCGGATCGAACGGACCTCGCTGCCGGGAGTCGGCGAGCGCTTCGCGTTCAGACTCGGCGACGGACGCCACCTGTCGGTGCTCGTCCACAACACCGGACGTCGGGAGCTGTTCCTGGAATCCGCCGACGATCCCGACGCCAGCGAGCACCTGGTGTCGCTCGACGAGCGCGACAGCGTGTTGCTCGCAGAGCTCCTCGGCGGGTCCCAGGTCGTGCGCGGACTCGAGCGGCTCCAGCACGTCGCCCCGAACCTCGCGTTCGACTGGATCACTGTCGGCAACACCAGCGAGGCCGTGGGCCGGAGCGTCGGCCAGCTCGAGTTGCGTTCCACGACCGGCGTCACGGTCGTCGCCCTCCGCCGACGCGATCACACCGACGTCACCCCAGGCCCGGCGACGACGCTCCTGGCCGGTGACACGGTCGTCGTGCTCGGGACCCCCGAGAACATCCGCCGTGTCACCGACCTCCTGCGGCCGGGCTAGATGGACACCGGGTCGCTCCTGATCGAGCTCGGGGCGGTCGCGCTCATCCTGTCGCTGGTCGCTCGCCTCGCCGGCGGGATCGGCATCTCGGCGATCCCGCTGTACGTCCTGGCCGGTCTCGCCCTGGGCGAAGGCGGTCTCGTCCCCGTCATCACCGCCGAGGAGTTCCTCGAGGCCGGCGCCGAGATCGGCGTGATTCTGTTGCTGCTCATGCTGGGGGTGGAGTACTCCGGACGTGAGCTGATCGACGGTCTGCGCCGGACCGCCCCGGTCGCGGGGCTGGACCTGGTGCTGAACGCGGGTGCCGGGTTCGTCTTCGGGCTCGTACTCGGGTTCGGCCATCTCGGGGCAATCGTCCTGGGAGGCGTGACCTACGCATCCTCGTCCGGCATCGTGGCCAAGCTGGTCGACGAGTTGGGGTGGCTGGGGAACCGGGAGACGCCCGGGATGCTCTCGCTCCTGGTCGCCGAGGACCTGCTGATGGCGTTGTACCTGCCCATCCTCGGGGTCCTGCTCCTCGGCGGAGCCGGCGCTTCGCTGGTGGGCCAGGTCGCACTCGCCGTCACGGCTGCGTTCCTCGTGCTGGGGGTGGCGATCCGGTTCGGCGGCACCATCAGCGCGTGGCTCTTCACCGAGCACACCGAGGCGATGCTGCTCGGAGCCTTCGGCCTGGCGCTGCTGGTCGCCGGTGCCGCCGAGGCGATCCAGGTCTCCGCGGCGGTGGGAGCGTTCATGGTCGGCATCGCGATCTCGGGTCCCGCGCAGGAGGTGAGTCGTGCGCTGTTCCGGCCGCTGCGTGACCTGTTCGCGGCGCTCTTCTTCACGTTCTTCAGCCTGACGATCGACCCGGGCGACATCCCGCCCGTGCTGCTGACCGCGGTCCTGCTCGCGGTCGTGACCGGCGCGACCAAGTACGCCGTCGTGCGGTGGGGTGCGACCCGGGATGGCGTCGGTGAGCGTGGCCGCAACCGGGCCGGCCTGGCCATGCTCGCGCGGGGCGAGTTCTCGATCGTGATCGCCGAGCTCGGTGTGGCGTCCGGGATCGACGAACGGCTGGGTCCCCTGGCGGCGGCGTACGTGCTGATCCTCGCCATCGCCGGTCCCGTGCTGGTCCGCGTGTCGAGCGCGTATCAGTCGCGCGTGAAGTAGTCGGGCCCCGCGTAGCGCCCCGTCGCCTGCTTCTCGAGCTGCATGAGCACGTCGTTGACGAGGCTCGACGCCCCGATGCGGAAGCGGTCGGGGTGGAGCCATTCCGCCCCGGCGATCTCGTTGACCAGCACGAGGTAGCGGATGGCGTCCTTCGCGGTGCGGATACCGCCCGCGGCTTTGACGCCCCGGACCTCCCCCGTGGCCTGGGCGAAGTCGCGCACGGCCTCGAGCATGACGAGCGTCACGGGCAGGGTGGCGGCCGGTGAGATCTTGCCGGTGGAGGTCTTGATGAAGTCGGCACCGGCGATCAGTGCCAGCCACGACGCTCGGCGGACGTTGTCGTAGGTCGCGAGCTCGCCGGTCTCGAGGATGACCTTGAGGTGGGCTGATCCGCACGCCTCCTTCGTGGCGACGATCTCCTCGAAGACCTGACCGAGGCGTCCGGCGAGGAACGCCCCTCGGTCGATCACCATGTCGATCTCGTCGGCGCCCGCCTCGACCGCGGCACGGGTGTCGGCGAGCTTCACGGGCAGCGGGGCGCGCCCCGACGGGAAGGCGGTCGCCACGGCAGCCACCGCGACCCCGCTGCCGGCGAGCACCTCGACCGCGGTGGGCACGAGGTCGCCGTACACGCACAGGGCGGCGCAGTGGGGCACCGTGTCGTCGCCGGGGGCGGGGCGCAGCGCCTTGTGCGCCAGCGCTCGGACCTTGCCCGGCGTGTCCTGGCCCTCGAGGGTGGTCAGGTCGGTCATCGCGATGGCGGTGCGCAGTGCGCGGACCTTGGCGTCACGCTTGATCGAGCGCTTGGTCAGCCACGCTGCCCGCTCGTCTGCCCCGACCTGGTCGACTCCCGGCAGGCCGTACAGGAACCGGGCGAGCGCCGCCTCCGATCCCGCCGCGTGACGCACCGCCTCGGCATCGAGCGGGACGAGCGTCTGGCTCACGGCGGCTCCGGGCAGGGTGGAACCGAAGGGTACGCTCGCCGTCCAGACGAGGCGGTCCAGCCAGGGTCGCCGCGACCTCGCGAGGCTTCCCCCATGCCCCCCACGTCGGACGATGCCACCACGCCCTCGGTCGAGGCCGACTTGCCCACCATCGTGGAGCTCAGCAAGAAGCGCGGACTGGTCTTCCCGTCGTCGGAGATCTACGGCGGGCTGCGCTCGACCTGGGACTACGGCCCGCTCGGCGTGGAACTGAAGGAGAACATCAAGCGCCAGTGGTGGCGTTCGATGGTGCAGCTGCGTGACGACATCGTCGGGCTCGACAGCGCCATCATGATGGCGCCCCAGGTGTGGGAGGCGTCGGGTCACCTCGAGAACTTCACCGATCCGCTCGTCGAGTGCACCGTGTGCCACAAGCGTTGGCGCCTCGACCACCTCGAGGAGGCGGCCACTGAACGCGGTGATGACGGGCCGGTCACGTGTCCCGATGACGGCGGGACGCTCACGGACCCGCGCAACTTCAACCTCATGTTCAAGACCTTCCACGGACCCATCGAGGACGACAACGCGGTGGTGTGGCTGCGCCCCGAGACCGCCCAGGGGATGTTCGTCGACTTCGCCACCGTGCAGCGCGCGAGCCGGCAGAAGGTGCCCTTCGGCATCGCTCAGATGGGCAAGTCCTTCCGCAACGAGATCACACCGGGCAACTTCATCTTCCGTACCCGCGAGTTCGAGCAGATGGAGATGGAGTTCTTCGTCGAACCGGGGACCGACGAGGAGTGGCACCAGTACTGGATCGACGAGCGTCTGCGCTGGTACGTCGACCTCGGTATCCGCCACGAGAACCTGCGCATCCGCGAGCACGACGCCGACGAACTCAGCCACTACGCCAAGCGGACCGTAGACGTCGAGTACTACTTCCCCGACGAGTCCATGGGCTGGTCCGAGCTCGAGGGGATCGCCAACCGCACCGACTTCGATCTCAAGGCGCACGAGAAGGTCAGCAACCAGGATCTCAGCTACTACGACCAGCCCAACGACCGGCGCTACCACCCCTACGTGATCGAGCCGGCGGCGGGTGCGACCCGAGCGACCCTGGGGTTCCTCTACGACGCGTACCGCGTGGAGCAGGCGCCGACCGCGGAGGGCGGAACCGAGGAGCGCGTGCTGCTCGCTCTCGACAAGCGGCTGGCGCCCATCAAGGTCGCGGTCCTGCCGCTGAGCAAGAAGGACACGCTCCAGCCGACCGCCAGGCGCGTGTTCGACATCGTCAAGACCGAGTGGATGTGCGACTACGACGAGACCCAGTCGATCGGTCGCCGCTACCGCCGCCAGGACGAGGTCGGCACCCCCTACTGCGTCACGGTCGACTTCGACTCGCTCGACGACCAGGCCGTCACGGTCCGCGATCGCGACACGATGGCGCAGGACCGCGTCGCCATCGACCGCCTGGTCGACCACCTCCGGGAGCGACTGCCGCGGTGACCGCAGTGACCTCGATCCTGGTGTAACGCTGTACCACCGGACGGGCGAGGTGATCGGGGCCGCCCGTACGCTCCAAAGGTGAGGACGCTCGATCACGAGATAGCACCCGGGCGCCGACCGCCGACGACCGGTCGAGCCGGGTCGCGCACTGTCGGGTCGTTCGCGTTCCTCCTCTTGCTGGTAGTCGTCGTCTCGACCGGCGCGAGCACGGAGTCGGTGATCCCTACCGCTACCGCGGCGGGTGTCGCGGTAGTGCCGACTCCGGATCACGAGCATCTGCTCGCGCAGCCAGCCCAGTCCTCGTCGGAACGGTTCGAGGCGGCGGTCGCAGCCGCTGGTGGGGATGTTGTCGGCCGCATCGCTCGGCTCGGCATCCACATCATCGAGGTGCCCACACGGCGCGCCCCGGAAGCGTTACGAGACCTGTCGAGGTCCAGCGCGGTCGCGTTCGTCGAGCGCGACGCTCCCGTCACGCTCCTGACGCGACTCCCCAACGACCCTCTCTACGAGTTCCAGTGGAGTGCTGAACTCGTGCGTGCGCCGGAGGCGTGGTCGATCTCGGTGGGGGACGAAGAGGTCCTTATAGCGGTTCTCGACACGGGTGTGGATGAGTCACATGAGGACCTCCAAGGCTCGGTCGTGGGTGAGGCGAACTTCATCGATCCGGCGGCGCAGGCGGACGACGATCACGGGCACGGCACGCTGGCGGCCGGGGCAGCCACCGCACGCACCGACAACGGACGTGGTGTCGCCGGGCCGTGCTGGACCTGCTCCATCCTGGATGTGAAGGTGCTGGACGAGCAGGGCCGGGGAAGCCTGTCGAGCGTGGCGTCGGGGCTCGTGTACGCGACCGACCAGGGCGCCGACATCATCAACATGAGCCTCGGCTCATCCAACCCCTCGAGCACCCTCCAGTCGGCGGTGACCTACGCCGAGCAACGCGGCGTCCTGTTGGTCGCCGCGGCCGGCAACGCCGGGACGACCGACCTCGTCTATCCCGCCGCCTACGACGAGGTCATCGGGGTCGCCGCGGTGGACGAGTTCGACCAGCGCTACTCGTGGTCCTCGCACGGCGGTTGGGTCGACGTCGCCGCTCCTGGATGCACGCCGTCGACCGACTTCGACCCGTCGCGCCGGTACTCGTGGTTCTGCGGGACCTCCGCCGCCAGCCCGATCGTCGCCGGGATCGCTGGCATGGCGTTCGCGCTCGGAGCCCGACCGACGAACGAACAGGTCAGAACCGCGCTCTCGACGACGGCGATCCCCGTCGGTGACATCGTCAGGTTCGGACGGGTCGACGCGGGAGCAACACTGCAGACGTTCGTCGCCGCGTCGCCGTCCCCGTCACCCTCGCCCAGTCCGTCACCCTCGCCCAGTCCGTCACCCTCTCCGTCCCCCTCGCCGAGCCCGTCGCCGTCGCCCAGTCCGTCGCCGTCGCCGAGCCCGTCTCCCTCGATCGCACCGCTACCCCCGATCAGCGACGGTGACGACGAGCCCGTTCCCGCGCCCGCGCCGGGCACGACCATCGAGCGTCTGGCGGGGAGCGATCGGTACGAGACCGCCGTCACCATCAGCCGCACGACGTTCGACTCGGGGCTCGATGAGGTCTTCTTGGTCAGCGGCGAGCGCTTCCCTGACGCGCTCAGCGCTGGTGCTGCCGCGGCGACGGTCGGGAGCCCGGTGCTGCTCACGCGCCCCGACGTCCTGCCGCAGCCGGTCGCGGACGAGCTGCGTCGGCTCGCGCCACGTCGGGTCACGATCGTCGGGGGACCTGACGCCGTCGAGTTGGAGGTGGCGGAGCGAGCCGGTGCTGCAGCTGGCGCACCCCTACGGCGGGTGGCGGGGGCGACCCGGTACGAGACGGCCGCGGCAGTCGCGGCAGCGTACTTCGCCGCCCCGCTCGGCACGGCGTACGTGGCCACCGGCGAGACCTTCCCCGACGCGCTGGCGGGCGTGCCCGCGGCGGGGAGTGACGACGCCCCCCTGCTGCTCGTGACCAGGGACGACGTCCCGGTCGCCGTCGAGGCGATGCTGGAACGCCTCGCCCCAGAGCGGATCATCCTGCTGGGAGGCGAGGAGGTGATCACGCCGGAGGTGGCTCGGCGGCTCGCGGAGATCACACCCGACTTGCAGCGGATCGCCGGCGCCGACCGCTACGCGACCGCGGCCGCGATCGCGGAACGCACCTTCCCGGGTGAGTCCGCCGCCGTGTTCCTGGCGACCGGGACGACCTTCCCGGACGCGCTCGCGGGAGGCGCGGCCGCTGCAGCTCTACCTGCTCCGATCGTGCTAGTGACGCGCGACGCCGTACCGGACCCGTCACAGGAGGAGCTCACCCGTACAGGCGCGCACACCCTCAAGGTGCTCGGTGGGGTGCTGGCGATCTCGGAGGACACCGCCCAGCAGGCGGCGCAGTTCGCCAGCGAGGGCGATCCCGCCTAGTCGGAAAAGGCGGGGGCGGCGTCGCTGTTCAACGCAGCTGCAGGTCCCGGACGTGGGCGTCGGTGTCGAGGTGGCGCGGGCGCTCCCCGGAGGACCGATCGCCCCGGTTCTCGAACGCCTGAGCCAGGCGCAATCGCTCTGACGCGCACGTGGCGAACGACGACACGATGCGCTCGTCGCTGCGGCTGAACCCCACGGGGCGCTCGTCCTCGACGACCACCAGCAGCACGTGTTCCTCGGGGTCGAGGCACTCGAGCGGAGCGATGAGCGCGCGAGGCATGTCTCCGAACGGCCGTCGCAGACGCTTCACGCCGACGCCCCGCATCCGTTCGAGCAGCAGCGTCGTGCTGAGCTCGTCGATCATCACGGCGACGTCGTCCCGGTGACGCCACGCCTGCCACCGAACCGAGCCGTCGGGTCGTGCGGCGACGACCTGGGCGCGCGTCGCCTCGAACGCCTCGAGAGCCGCGTGCAGGATCGAGCTGATCACGGCGTGCCCGTCGGCCTCCGCCAGGCTGACCCGTTCGAAGAGCAGCCGCAGCGCGCGCTCCTCCTCCGCCCTCTGCACCTGGGAGTAGTACGCGGCGTGGGCGGGGATCAGCGGGAAGACCAGCAGGGCCATCTGCCACGGCTCGTCGAGGAACCGCACGGCCGCGAGCCCCAGCGAGGTGTTCGCGGCCCACCCAACCATGAGGATGAGCACGTTCTGGCGCAGCACGGCGTGCAGGGGCTGACCGGAGGACCGAGCGATGGCGACACCGACGAGCGTGTTGTTCACCAGGAAGTAGAAGGCCATCCCGATGGCGGCGGCACCGAGGTGCAGCCCGTCCGGGGCGACGAGCCACGCCACCATGGATGCGCCGCCTGCGGCGAGGGCGTGCTGAGCGGCGTTGAAGACCTGCTTCAACGGTTCTCGGCGGCCCCAGCGACCCAGGTACATGCCGCCGCCGCTGGCGAGCATGAGCCACCCGGGCGACAGCACGAACATCCCGACGGCGACGATCGCTTCCGAGAGGCCCCAGCCCCACCTCTGCCGGCCGATCCGTCGCATCACGAGCGGCATCTCGGTGACGGCGGTGGCGAGCAGGAATGCGCCGAACCAGTTGGGAGAGAGCGTGTCGGGCACGAGCGTCACGGCTGCGGTGACCAGCACGACGGCCGCCGTGACCAACGTGAAGACGTAGCCACGCACGGAGGTGGATGGGGGAGGGGCGGCGGCCGCGATCACCGCCAGGCCGCCGTGTTCCAGGTAGAGCTCGCCCAGGACGACCACGACCAGCTCGAGCTGTTCCAGGACGAGGAGTCCCACGACGAGCCGTTCCAGCTCGAGGAGTTCCACGAGGAGCTGTTCCAGCTCGAGGAGTTCCAGGACGAGCTGTTCCAACTCGAGCTCGTCCACGTCTTGGGGTCCCAGGCGTTGCCGAACACGTCGACCTCGCCCTCGACGGCCTCACCGTCGACGTACACGACGCTGGTGCCGCGGGCGGCCTGGAGCGAACCGGATCCGTCACCGCTGAAGGCCGGCTCCAGCGGGGCGAGCTGCCCCCGGTCCACCTTCCGCCACTGGAACCAGCCCGCCCCGTCGCCCCGCCCGTTACCGCTGGGGTAGTGGGCACCGGACACGACGCGAGCCCGGATCGTGTCGACGTCGTCGTCGGGGTGAGCCTGCACGAGCACGGCGGTGGCGCCGGCCACGAGAGCCGCGGCGTGTGACGTGCCCGAGCCGCGGATGTAGCTCGCGTCCTGCAGCGCGTCCGGGTTCTCGGTGGCCACCGTCGAGCTGGGATCGACGGGCGCGACCAGGTGCGTCCCGGTCGCGAGCAGTTCGGGCTTCGCGAGCCCGTCGACGGTCGTGGCGGTGGCGGAGAACGCGGCCGCGCTGCCGGCGTCGTGGTCGAACGCCCCGACCGTCAACGCCGCCGGTGCTGCGCCAGGGTTGGTGACGGCGGCGTCCGTGCCGCCGTTGCCGGCGGTCGCGACCGGCACGATGCCCGCGGCGTGCACGCGCTGGACGGCGTAGGCGAGGGGATCGACCGTCGCGGACTGCTGGCTATCGGTCGCGTAGGCGAGGAGCAGGACGTCGACGCCGTACACCTCGCGGTGGCTGACCGTCCACTGCAGCGCCGCGAGCACCTGGCTGACGTCGGTGGCTCCGTCGGCGCCGGCGACCTTGACCGACAGGATGCTCGCCCCCGGAGCCGCGCCCATCCAGCGGCCCCCGCTCGCGGTGCCATCACCGGCGATCAGGCCGGCCATGACGGTCCCGTGCCCGTACACGTCGTCGCTGGTGCCGTCGCCCGCGAAGTTCTGGCCGTGGATCACCCGCCCGGCCAGGTCGGGGTGATCGGAGACCCCGGTGTCGACCAGCGCCACCGTCGCTCCCGCCCCGGTCAGACCGTGGCGCCAGGCGGCCTTCATCCCCAACTTGTCGCCACCGCTGTAGCGCGGGAGCGCGTCGGCGTCGCTGGCAGCCGTCGGCGTCAGGCTCCGATCGGCGGCGACGAAGACGGTGTCGGGATCGCGATCGAGGCGTTCCGCAGCGAGTCGGTCAGCGGCCACGAGGGCGACGTCGAGGTCGTCGAGGACCGCCGTCACCCGCCCCGCATCGAGGTCCGCGGCCGTGGCACCGGGTGCCAGTCCGACGATCCACGTGGTCGCAGGTGGTGGCGCGGCGAAGAGGCCACCGAGCACCAGCAGCGTCGCGACCGCGACGGCGGTACGGCTTATCCGGGCCATCGTTAACCCCTCTGCCTCCACTACGGGTAACGGCACGGACCGTAACTAGCTGAAAGTGACTAGGCAGATACGCGGCGTTGCGTGCGCGCAGCGCACGTCTCAGTAGGGTGGGGTGTGGCGCCCCCAGGGGTCGCGTCCCGGCTCCGGTGTTCCGCCCCGGTCCGCCACGAGCTGGGCCAGATCGCTCTCCATGCGCGCGATCCGTGCCAACAGTGCGGCCATGCCGCGGGTCAGGAACGCGACGATCATCAGCAGCGCGCCCGCGGCGAAGGTGAGGACCCAGACGATGACCGCGCCGGCGGTGTCCCCGTCGGAGAACGCCAACCCCCCCGCGACGACGCCGGCGAGTCCGACGACGTACGCGAGCGACTGCGCCACCGCGGCGGCGCCGCGCAGGTCCTTGGGTGAGGGGATGCGGTCCACGGGTCGCATGGTCGCACACGCGTCGCCCGGTGCCGGCGCCCGCCACCTGCGACGCCACACGCGGAGGAGTCGGTACCCTGCCGTCTCGAGCGGTTCATGGAGGTGCAGGGTTGGACGACACCTCTCCGATCTCCTCCTGGGATGTCGCGCTGGCACGTCTCGAGGACTACCTGCTCGCCTACCCCTACGACCGGTCGCTACCCGATCTCGACACGATCCTCGTCGAGGCTGACGTGACGCGCGACTTCATCGAGAGCGACGACCGCGCTCTCAAGGTCCTCCACGAGGCCATCGTCGCCAGGCCGCTGTCGTCAGCCGATGCGGTCGCGCGGGTCCGTACCGAGGTCGAGCTGCTGACCCTCGAGGTCCGCGTCCTCACCGAGCGGCTGCGACACCCACGAACGACCGATGAGGAGGCCGCCACGGCCAGCGCGCGCTTGGCTAGGGTGCGACGGAAGCTCAACGAGATCCGCGACCTGCTCTGAGGCACATGCCGACCACGTGGGACCCCGCCACCGCGCTGGTCGTCGTCGACGTCCAGAACGACTTCGCCGATCCCGACGGTCGCCTGTACGTGCCGGGCGGCGACGAGGTCATCCCCGCCATCAACGATGCCGTACGTTCGGCCGACGAGGCGCGCGCGACGATCGTCTACACCCAGGACTGGCACCCCGAGGTCACGCCGCACTTCGAGAAGGACGGCGGCATCTGGCCCGTCCACTGCGTCAAGGGCACCTGGGGTGCAGCCTTGCACCCCGACCTCGTCGTGATCCCCGGACCCGTGATCCGCAAGGGCGTCGAGGGCGAGGACGGCTACAGCGCCTTCACCGTGCGCGATCCGGAGACGGGCGAGGAGGACCCCACCGACCTCGACGGGGTGCTCCGGGAGCGTGGCATCGAGCGGGTGGTCATCGTCGGTCTCGCCCAGGACGTGTGCGTCAGGGCGTCGGCCCTCGACGCGGTCGAGCGCGGTTACGACACGGTCGTCCTGCGGCACGCGACCGCCCCGGTCGAGCGCGAGCCGGGCGACGGCGACCGCGCGAACGACGAGATGGTCGAGGCGGGCGTGACACTCGCGTGAACCTCGGGCTCCACACGGACCTCTACGAGCTCCGGATGGTCGAGTCCTACCTCGCCGCCGGGATGACCGGCGCTGCGACCTTCAGCCTGTTCGTCCGCCCGCACCGGGCGCGACCCTGGCTGCTCGCTGCGGGTCTCGAGCGCGTCCACGAGACCCTCGCGGGGTACCGCTTCGGCGGCCCCGAACTCGACTACCTGCGGGAACAGGGTGTGGGAGACGGGGCGCTCGAGTGGTTCTCGACCTTCGAGACCGAAGGCGAGCTGGTGGCGGTCCCGGAGGGCACGGTGGTCCTGGGCGACGAGCCGTTGCTGGAGTTCACCGCTCCGCTGCCCGTGGCCCAGCTGCTCGAGACCGCGCTGCTCAACGTCGTCCACCTCGACACGCTGCTCGCGACCGAGGCCGCGCGGTGCGTGATCGCCGCCGAAGGACGCAGCGTCGTCGACTTCGGTTTCCGACGCGCGCACGGGTTCGAGGCCGGGATGCGTGCCGCCCGGTGCAGCTACCTGGCCGGAGCTGGCGCGACCTCCAACGTCGAGGCCGGCCGCCGGTTCGGCCTGCCCATCACGGGAACGATGGCCCACGCGTACGTGCAGGCCCACGACGACGAGCGCGAGGCGTTCCGTCGCTTCGCCCGTGACCACCCCCACGGAGTGACGCTGCTCGTGGACACCTACGACACCGAGGCCGGCGTGGCCAACGCGATCGCGGTCGCCCACGAGCTCGCCACCGAGGACATCGCGGTCCAGGCCGTCCGCCTCGACTCCGAACCGCTCGACGAGCTCGCCCGCAGCACCCGCTCCCAGCTGGACAGCGCCGGCCTGCGGAAGGTGCGCGTCTTCGCGTCCGGAGGTCTGGACGAGGAGCGCATCGCGGCGCTCGTCGCCGCCGGCGCCCCGATCGACGGGTTCGGAGTGGGCACGGCCCTGGCCGTGTCACGCGACTATCCGGCGCTCGACATCGTGTACAAGCTGGTGGCCTACGACGGCGTGCCGAGGGCGAAGTACTCGACCGGCAAGGAGCTGCTCCCGGGTCCCAAGCAGGTCAGACGGCCGGACGGCCTGGGTAGCGACGTGCTCGACGTCAGGGCTGGCGATGCGCCGGGCGAGCCCCTGCTGCTCCCGGCGTGGCGGGACGGCGAGGTGCTGCTCGGCACGGCCCTGGGCGAAGCCCGGGAGCGTGCCGCCGACCAGCTGGCACGGCTACCCGACGCGTGGACCCGGCTTCCGGGCCCCGACCCCCCGCCGGTCCCGAGGGTCTCGGACGCGCTACGGCAACTTGCTGCCGAGGTACGCGCGCGCGAGGTGGCGTGATTCAGGCGACGTCGTCGATGCTGGTTCCCGACCAGCGCTCGAACGCCGTCCGCTGGTCCTCGGAGGGATCGTCCACCGCGCCGATGCGACGTCGTGGGGCCGGCTCCCCCAGGGTGACCGGCAGCAGCAGCAGGCGCGGCCCACGGAGGACCGCGAGTTCGACGGTGACCCCTGCGGCGTGCTGACGCAGGACCGCATCGAGTTCGCCGCGCTCGACGCGCTGGCGGTCGATCGCGACCAGTCGGTCTCCACCCGTGACCCCGCCCCGCCACGCGGGTCCATCGCGCAACACGGCGGTGAACCGCACGCCCTCGTCGCTCTCTTCCGTCTGCGCGCCCAGGTGGGGGGCGGGTGGATCGTCGCCGCCGTCGGGGTCCTCGGCCAGCGCGAGGCCGATGACCTCGAGCAGTTCCTCGAGCGGTGGATCGTCGGTGCCGGCGACGTGGTCGTCGAAGAACTCCGACAGGTCGGTGCCGGCGACCTCGGACGCCGCGGTCTCGACGTCGGCCTCGGTGTAGCCCTTCCCGGTCCGTCCGAAGCGGCCCCAGAGCAGACGCAGGACGTCGTCGAGCCCGTCCCCGGTGGGTTCCGCACGACGGACCAGCAGGTCCAGGCACCATGCGAGGTTGGCGCCATGTGCGTAGTAGTTCACGGTCGCGTTGGGTGAGTTCTCGTCGCGCACGTAGTAGCGCGTCCACGCGTCGTGGCTCGCCTGACGGACGGACTGCAGCTTGCGACCCGGCGTCTCGAGGCTCGACCGCCACCGCTCCGCCGCGCGGTCGAGGTGGCGACGCGGTCCCCACGCCCCCGCGCGGAGCGGCAGCAGGTCGTCGTAGTAGGCGGTCCAACCCTCGGCCACCCACAGCGAGGGCGTGTGCGTCGGACGCTCGAGGTCCAGCTCCACGAGCTCGACCGGGACGAGGCGCTTGACGTTCCACAGATGCAGGTACTCGTGAGCCACCAGCTCGAGGAACGAGCGGTAGCGGTCCGCGGTGCTGAAGGTGGTGGCCGGAACCATCAGTACCGACCCGTCGCGATGCTCCAAGCCACCACCACCGCGATCCCACGCGGTGCAGAGGAACGTGTACGCCTCGATCGGCAGGTCGCCCTCGAACAGCTCCACCGCCTTCTCGGCCACCGCCCTGATGTCCTCGGCGATGCGATCGAGATCGGGGCGTCCGCTGTGGCCCGCCCAGACGAACCGGTGCGGGACGCCGGCGACCTCGAAGCTCGTCTCTGGATGCGCCCCTGCCTCGAAGGCACTGTCGACGAGGTGGTCGTAGTCGGTGGCGGTGAAGCGATCGTCGCCGGGCAGCAACGACCAGACGTGCCAGCCATCGGGAGCGTCCACCGTGACCTCGTGCGGCCGGTCGCGAGCGCCATCGACGAAGGGGAAGGTCGCGGCCCCGACGAGGAGGGCGTGATGGTCGTCGACGTGGTTGGAGCGGACCGTCAGCTCGTTGGCGTACAGCTCGAGCGTGAACGTCGCCGCATCGGGAGACACCAGCCAGGCGGTGTGGCCGTCGGACCGGACGCCAACCTCGGTGCCGCGATCATCGGCTGCTCTGACCTGTTGCACGTGGTGCACGTAGTCGCGGACGACGTAGCTGCCGGGGGTCCACACCGGCAGCACGATGCGCTCGGCATCGTCGGGGAGCATCAGGGTCACGCGGACGAGGTGCTGGCGGTGGCCCGACAGATCGATCGCGTAGCGGATGGGATCCACTAGGTGGCCTGCGCGTAACGCCGGTTTCGGCTGATGGAGGCGAGGTCGTTGCTGGCAAGGCGCCGGAGGAGGTCGTACCGGTGCTGTACGGACGACGACGGCAACGCAGCCAGCGGCGACCTCGGCCCGTCAGGCGGAGGCATGTGTTGCGCGCAGGTCACCTAAGTCTCCACAGCGGCTCCGGGCCGGGCGAGGCTAGCTCGTCGGCCCGGTCGGTACCTTCCGTACGACAGGAGCGGGACGTGGCCGGTCGGATCCGACGCGAGGACATCGAGGCCCTGCGCGAACGCGTTGACGCCGCGGACGTGATCGGCGACCACACGAAGCTGACTCGGGCCGGAGCGCGCCTCAAGGGTCTGTGCCCCCTGCACGGCGAGCGGACGCCGTCGTTCACGGTCGACCCGGGGCAGGGGCTGTGGCACTGCTTCGGTTGCCAGGAGGGGGGCGACGTCTTCTCGTTCCTGCAGAAGGTCGAGGGGCTCAGCTTCGTCGAGGCGGTCGAGCAGCTCGCGCGCCGCGTCGGGTTCCAGCTGCGCTACGAGGAGCTGTCGGCGGGGGAGAAGCGTGCGCTCGGCGAGCGCAGCCGTCTCGTGGCGATCAACGCGACCGCCTCCGAGTTCTTCCGCGAGCAGCTGCTCACGGACGCTGGCGCGGCCGCGCGCGACTACCTCAAGGGGCGCGGCTTCGGGCGCGAGGACGCGGACCGGTTCGCGCTCGGGTTCGCACCGCTGGAGTGGGAAGGGCTGTCGCGTCACCTCACGGCACAACGCTTCGACGAGCGCGAGCTGGTGAAGGCCGGTGTCGCGGTGCGCTCGGAGCGTGGCCGGCTCCGGGACCGCTTCCGCGGCCGGTTGATCTTCCCCGTGCTCGACCTGTCCGGTGACGTCATCGGGTTCGGTGGCCGCATCCTGCCCACGCTCGACTACGGCGACCGTGACCCACCCAAGTACCTCAACACCGCCGAGACCCCGATCTACCACAAGAGCAAGGTGCTCTACGGCATGAACTGGGCCCGCGCCGACATCGTGCGCAGCGGCGAGGCGTTGATCTGCGAGGGCTACACCGACGTGATGGCGCTGCAGCAGGCGGGGTTCGGCAACGCGGTGGCGACGTGCGGGACCGCCGTGGGTGCCGAGCACTTCCGGCTCCTGGAAAGGTACGCGGATCGCGTCGTGCTGGCGTTCGACAGCGACGAGGCAGGCGGCAAGGCCGCCGAGCGGGCGTGGGAGATCGCCCGCGACTTCGATCTCGACGTCCGCGTGCTCGTGTTGCCCGCGGGCCAGGACCCCGCCGACCTCGTCCGCGACGCTGGTGTCGACACGATGCGGGAACGCGTCGCTGCCGCGACCCCGGTCATCCCCTTCGTGCTCCGCCGCCACGTCGAGGCGTTCGACCTCGAGCAGCCCGAAGGGCGGGCGGCCGCCGTCCGTGACGTCGCCCCGATCCTGGCGAGCATCCCCGACCCCGTCCTGCGACACGAGTACACCCGCGTCCACGTCGCCGATCGTGTCGGCCTGTCGTTCGACGTCGTCGCGCGGGCGGTCGAGGGCGCAGGTGGCGACGTCGGCGGTGGTGGACGGATCGCGACGCCGGCGACCCGCACCGCCGAGCTCGATCCGCCACGTGATCCGCACGCCAGTGCCCAACTCGAACGCGAGGTGCTGCGTGTCATCCTCCAGCGCCCCGACCTCGTCCCCGATGCGTGGGCCGAGGTCACGGAGGACGATTTCAGCCACCCCCGTGCCAAGAGCGTCTTCCGGGCGGTCGCAGCGGGCGGCGGGCTCGGCGCCGACCTCACCTCCGTGCTCGATGCTGCCGAGGACGACGAGGCGCGCCAGCTGATCCGCGCGGTCGCGCTCGAGGACCCGACGGTGGAACCGGACGCGACGCACGTCGCCGCCCTGGTATCGCGCCTGCTCGTGCGACGCCTCGAGGACGAGATCGCGTGGCAGAAGGCCGAGCTCGAGCGCCTGAACCCGACGACCGATCCCGACGCCTACCGCCGGCGGTTCGAGGAGCTCATCGCCCTGGAGGCGCAGCGCCGCGTGCTCCGCGCGGTCGAGGAGTGAGCGACCTCTCGTGACGCCTACACCCGAGCGGGTGGGGCGTTAGCATCGACCGTCACGGCCCATCGAAGGAGCCTGGGGTGGTGCAGGGCACGCTCGATCCGCCCCCACCACCGCACGCGTCCGACCAGTTCGGTGACGCCTCCCGATCCCACGGGGCGCCGGGTACGGGCCCCCCCGCCGCCGCAGCGCGGGTCGTGGAGTTGCGGGCACGCATGGACGAGGAGCAGTCCGAACTCGACATCCTGCTCGACCGCAGCCGCGAGCGCGGGTTCGTGACGACCGCCGAGCTGGCCGAGCTCGCGGGGCGCGTCGAAGCCACCGCCGAGGATCTCGTGCGTGCCGCGCACCGGGCCGGTGTCGCGATCATCGACGTCGGCGAGGATGCCTCGGGCGACGATCGCGAGCCGGAGAAGGAGGCGGCCACCACCGTCGACGCCGTCCGCCAGTACCTCAACGAGATCGGGCAGGTGGACCTGCTCGAGCAGGAGGAGGAGGTCGATCTCGCCAAGCGCATCGAGGCGGGGCGCATCTCCGGCGAGATCCTCGATTCCCCCGCGCACCTCGGCCCCGAGCTGCGAGCACGGCTACGCCGCATCGAACGCGACGGTGCCACCGCCAAGGCGCACCTGGTCGAGGCCAACCTGCGGCTGGTCGTGTCGATCGCGAAGCGCTACATCGGCCGCGGGATGCAGTTCCCCGACCTGGTCCAGGAGGGCAACCTCGGCCTGATCCGCGCGGTCGAGAAGTTCGACTACACCCGTGGCTACAAGTTCTCGACCTACGCCACGTGGTGGATCCGCCAGATGATCAGTCGCGGTATCGCGGACCAGTCACGGACCATCCGCATCCCGGTCCACCTCGTCGAATCGCTGAACAAGATCGCGCGCGTGGAGCGCCACCTGCTGCAGAAGTACGGGCGCGAACCGACCCTCGACGAGCTCGCGTCGGCGGTCGAGATGGACCCCGACCGGGTCGAGGAGCTGCGGTCGCTCGAGATCGACCCCGCCTCGCTCGACGCTCCGGTCGGCGAGGACGCGGGAGCCTCGCTCGGCGAGCTCGTCGAGGACGACAACGCCGTCGTGCCGATCGACGCGGCCTCCCACCTGCTCCTGCAGACCCACCTCGGGTCGATCCTCGCCGAGCTGAACGATCGTGAGCGGGTCGTCCTCGAGATGCGCTTCGGTGTCCGTGACGGCGAGACCCACACCCTCGAACAGGTGGGGGAGGCCCTCGGCCTGACGCGCGAGCGGATCCGCCAGATCGAGGCGAAGGCGCTGGCGAAGCTGCGTCATCCCTCGTACGCGGACGCGCTGCAGGGCTACCTCGTCGATGACTGAGGCCACCCGCGGCAGCCTCGTGGTCGCGACCCCCGGTCTGGCCGACCCCAACTTCGCCCACTCGGTCGTGCTCCTCCTCGATAACGGCGACGACGGGGCGCTCGGGGTGATCCTGAACCGGCCCACCGAGATCGAGGTGGTCGAGGCGTTGCCGGTCTGGTACCCGATCGCTGCCGAACCTCCCGTGGTGTTCGAGGGCGGTCCGGTGGAGCCGTCGGCGGTCCTCGCGTTGGGACGCAGTGACGTCGACGCCGACCGGGGCACGTGGCGACGCGTCACCGAGGACATCGGCATCGTCGATCTCAGCATCGACCCCAGCACGCTCGACGGCCTCGTGGCCGTGCGGGTCTTCGCCGGCTACTCGGGGTGGGCCCCGGGCCAGCTCGAGGGCGAGATCGAGGCCGGAGGTTGGTTCGTGCTCGAGACCCGCCCCGACGACCCCTTCGTCGCCGATCCCGACGGGCTGTGGCAGGACGTCCTGCGCCGTCAAGGCGGTGTCTACGTGACCGCCTCGGAGGACCCGTCACTCAATTAGGGCCTTGGTCGTTCGGACGGGTGTTCACGGGGTGTCTGCGCCCCTGAACGGGCTGCGCCCGATCCCGTGTCACACCCACGTCGTACCTTGGGAGCATGGATGACAACGGTGTAACTCAGCCTCCCGAGCAGGGCACCCTGCCGCTCGAGACCGCCGCGGACGCCCCGATCGCGTACGAGCTCACCGCGCGGGCCCGTCGCGCGGTCGCACCCGACTCGCTGCCACCCCTCGAGGTCATCCCCGAGCGCGGAGACGCGGGGACCGTGGTGCTCGAGCGCGGCGATACCCGAGCCGCCCGTGCCCGGGCGCTCCGGCGCGCCGGGATGTCGCACGAGCGGATCGCCGACGAGCTCGACGTCGACGAGCTGCTGGTCCGGGCCTGGTGCGGGGACATCGCCTCGGGCCGTCCTGGCCGTCTGTCCGTGGTCGAGCAGCCGACGGCGCCGGCTCGTGTCGAGGCCACGCCACCGAGGCCGGACACGGCGGCCATCCGCACCGCGGCCCGCGCTGACGCCAACGATCGGCTCGATGGGCCGACGGTGTCGTTCGTCGGCGGGCTCGGTCTGACGCTGGCTCGCACCGAGGTGTCCGAGCACGCTGCCCTGATCGCGGTGGCGGACCAGCAGGTCGCGGCGGCCACGGTTCGCTGGTTGCTCGACCACGCTGGCGTCGACCCGCGGCGGCTTCGTGTCGTGCTCAAGATCGCCCCCGAGTTGGCAGCCGACGTCACGGTCCACTCCTGGGCCGCCGCGATGGAGATGGACCCCGAGACCTTGGTGCACACCAGGTGGCGCGGCGCTCCGACCGGCGATGCGGTCGAGGCGCTCATCCGGATCGCCGACCCCTCCGTGGCCGCCAGACTGGCGGGGTGGCGCGAAGCGTTGCTCGACCGACTGGGTGTCGACGCTCGTCCGGACGCCACCGAGACCGCGCCCGGTTCTTAAGGACCGAGCGGCCCGGTGCTTACCCTGGCGCCGTGGATCGACCGGAGCCGGGCTTCGAGCGTGCGGCGCCTTCCGACGAGGTCGGAGGGCCGCCGTTCCTACGCGTCACGATCGGTGACACCGAGGTGCTGCTCGGCCGGCTGCCCGACGGCGCGGCGGTGGCGTTCGATCCGGCGTGCCCGCACCAGGGCCACCAGCTCTCGCGCGGGTTCGTGACCGATGACGGCTGCATCGAGTGTCCCCACCACTTCTACGCGTACGACGCCCGCACGGGGACCAACACCTTCCCCGGTGACGACCAGGATCTCGCACTTCCCGTTCACGAGGTCCAGGAGGCCGAAGGCTGGGTGTGGGTCCGGCTCGCCGCCCCCACCTCGTGACCACCGCTCCAGCCGCTCAGTCGGCGTAGGCTCGCTGCGAGGGCCACCAGTTGTGTCGCCCGATCAGGATCGCCAGCGACGGCACCAGGAACGAACGCACGACGAAGGTGTCGAGCAGGATCCCTACCGTCGTGGCGAAGCCCATCTGCGCTAGCGAGGTCATGGGGGCAGCCATGAGGGCGGCGAACGTCCCAGCCAGGATCAGCCCCGCCGAGGTGATGACCCCTCCCGTCAGCCGCAAGCCCTCGGCGACCGCATGGCGGGTCGTGCGGGTCATCGCCTCCTCCCGGACACGGCTCATCATGTAGATGTTGTAGTCCGCTCCGAGCGCGACCAGCAGCACGTACAGGAACGGCGGGATCCACCACGCGAGCCCCTGATGGCCCAGCAGACCCTGGTAGACGATCGTCGTGAGGCCGAGCGCGGTCCCGAACGACAGCAGCACCGTCGCCACCATGTAGATGGGCGCCACCACCGCCCGCAGGAGCAGCACCAGGACCAGGAACACGCCGACGATGACCGCGACCACGATCAGCAGGAAGTCGCGGTCGACCGCCTCGTCGAGGTCCTCGAAGAAGGCCGAGACGCCAGTCGCCACCACCTCGGCGTCCTCGAGCGGCGACGACTGCAGCGAACGCTGTGCGGTCTCACGGATGTCGGGGACGAGCGCGACCGCCTCCGGCGAGAACGGTGAGGCGTCGAGACCGACGAACACGCGCGTGCGGGTCGCGTCCTCCGTCACGAAGAACTCGAGCTGTTCGCGCACGTCGGGCAGCGCCTGGACCATGCCCGCGGTCAGCACGAACGGTCCGCCCTCGTCTCCGAGCAGCAGCTCGCCGAGGCCGGCTTCCTCGATGCGTGACGCTGCTTGGCCGAGGCCGTCCGCGAGCTGAGCAGCGCCATCTTCGAGACGGCCGAGGCCGGCGAGCAGCTCGTCGATGCCCGCCGCCAGCCGGTTGATGCCCGGTCCGGCCTCGGCCAGACCGGTCTGCAGCTCCTGCAGGCCCTCCACCAACCGTGCCAGGCCGTCGTCGATGCTGCCGACACCGTCCCGCAGCTCGTCGACGCCGCCGATGGCCTCGCCGAGCCCCGCCTCCAGCTCTCCCAGCGCCGCCGGCAAGCCGTCGTACTCCGGATCGACCTGAGCTCCGGTCGTCGGATCGCGCCCCGTGATGTAGCCGAAGGCTTCGCCGACCGCCTCGACCGCTTCGGGGTACGCGGGGTCCGTCCGTCCGACGGTGAAGTCCTCGAAGAGCCGGCTCCAGGCGGAGCGGATCGCCTCCTCGGCGGGGACCGCCACGTCCTGGCGGAGCCGCCCCGCGCCGTCACGGGCATCCGCCAAGCCGGTCCGCAACTCGCCGAGCCCGGCGTCGAGCCGATCGAGGCCGTCGCGGACGCGCGCGGCGCCGTCGATCAGCTGACCGACACCGTCCACGGCGTCCGAGACCCCGGACCGCAGCTCCGGCAGCCGTTCGTCGATCTCGCCGACCCCCATGCGCGCCTGGGCCAGGCCGTCCTCGATGCGCCGCGCCCCGGACGCCGCCTCCTGCAGCCGAGTGGGCAGCTCGGACAGCTTCTCGGCCTCGGGGGTCGTGGTCAGCTCGGGGCGCTCCCCGTCGGTGGGCATCGCCACAGAGCGGACCGACGCCACGCCATCGAGACGCTTGAGGTTGCGGGACAGGTCGCCGAGGGCGCGGAAGCTGCCGGGGTCGAACACCGATGCGTCGTCGTCGATGACGAGGATCAGCGGGGCGATGGTGCCCGGGGGGAAGTGCTCGGCGAGCAACTCGAAGCCCTCGACCGATCCGGCGCCGTCGGGCAGTTCCTCGAGCGTGTCGTTCGACAACCGCATCGACGGCAGTGCGAGCAGCGGCGGGACCAGCAGCAGCAGCGCGAGCGCCAGAATGCGACCCGGGTGCTCCATGACGGTCGTGGCCAAGCGGCCCCAGAAGCCCTCGGCACGCGGTGCACGGTCGTCGCTCACTCTCCCTCGCCGTCGCCAGGGCGGTCAGCCCGCCGTTCCAGCGGGGCATCGAGGCGGAGCGCCGTGCCGCGCTGTTCGATGACCAGCGAGCCCGCGGCGTGCCCTCCCCGGATGCTCGCGTCCGGCCAGAACAGCCAGCGTCCGAACAGCCGCATGAGTGCGGGAGTCAGGGTCAGCGCGGCCGCGAGCGTGATCGCGACGGCTATCGCCATCGCCGGCCCCATGGTCCGGAACATGCCGAACTCCGCGACGGCCTGGGCGCTGAAGCCCGCGATGGTCGTGCCCGCCGACGAGGCGATGACGGCTCCGAGGACGACCATCGTTCCAGTCAGCGTGGCCCGGCGCATCCGCGGCGAAGCCACGTACCCGTGGCGCTCGCCGAGGTCGAGTTCCTCGTGGTAGCGGGATATCAGGAACAGGCAGTAGTCGGTTCCGGCCCCGAAGACGATCACGATGCTGAAGGTCTCGTAGAGCGACGAGACGTCCATGCCCAGCTGTGCCAGCAGCGACACCGTGCCGAGTGCGACGAGGAACGCGATCCCGATCGTGATCAACGGCACGATCGGGGCCACCGGGGAGCGGTAGACCCACAAGAGGATCGTGGCGACCAGGACCAGCGTCAGAAGGTGGGTGCGGTTGACCGACTCGTCGATCGCGGCCGATTCGTCGGATGCGACACCCGCCGACCCGGTGAGGTGGACCTGCAGTCCCGACGGGGTGTTGGCCTCGTCGAGGAAGGATCGCGCCTCGGCGACCGCCTCGTTGGCCGGTGGGGTGAACGGCGGGAGTTCGAGGCCGACGACGATGAAAGCCGCCTGACCGTCCGAGGACACGAGCACCTCCTCGAGAGCCGGATCGTCGAGGTGCGTGCTCACCGCGCCGAAGGCGCGCGGGGCCTCCGAGTCGAACCAGGCCGCCACGTCGCTCAGGAAGCGCTGATCGTCGTCGGTCAGCGGTCCGTCGTCCCGTGCGAACACGATGATGGCGCTGCGTGTGAAGTCGTCCTCCGGCCATCCCTCGGCCAGCAGTTCGCCGCCACGGATCGCCGGTGCATCGTCGCCGAGGAACGCGGTCTCGTCGAACGTGGCCACCTCGGCGAACGGGGGCGCGGCCACCTGCAGGGCGAGGGTGGCGCCGCCCCAGGCGAGCAGGACGAGCCACCACCAGCGCACGCTGAAGCGAGCGAGCCCAGCCATCGAGGTGTGCTCCGGGGGGTCAGGACGGTTCGCGCGAGCGTAGGGCCTAGCCTGTCGCGGCGAACTCCCAGGGAGACCGTCCGTCCAGGTCGTTGCCGTCAGCGGTCCCGATGCTGGGCACGCCCTACCCATCATCGCGGTCGCCGTCGCGCTCCGACGGCGGGGACACGACGTCACCGTCGCCACCGGGCCCCGATGGCGCTCCGGCGCCCAGGCCGAGGGCCTGGACTGGCTCGAGCTGCCGCACCTTGCCGCGCGCTCCGACGATGACGACTTCGGGTTCCGCATCTGGGGTCGAGCCGCCGAGATGGCCCCACCGCTCGCCGAGGTGGCGGCGGCGCTCGGGCCGGACGTGTTCGTCGTGGACACGCTGACGATGGCAGGCGCCTTCGCAGCCGACCTGCTCGGGGTCCCGTGGGTCGAGCTCTCCCCGCAGTACCTGTACGACCCCGCACCGTCGGTGCCGCCGGTGGGCCTCGGGGCGCGTCCGCCCCGAACCCCCCTGGGACGGCTCGACCAGGCTCGGCTCCGGCGCCGCCAGGAGGAGTCGTTGGCGGAGGGTCGCGCGCTGCGTGACCGGATGCGGGGACGGATCGGTCTGCCGCCCGGAGGCGAGCCCGTGCGTCGGCTCCTGGCGACCCTGCCGGGGCTGGAGTACCCGCGCGATCCCTGGCCCGAAGAGACCTTCGTCGTCGGACCGCTCGTGTGGGAGCCTTCGGACTGGCCGCGCCTGGATCCGCCCCGGGGGGAGGGTCCGGTGGTAGCGGTCACCGACTCGACCGCGTCGACGGTCGATCAGAGCCTGGTCGCCCACACGTTGGACGGGCTCGCATCGAGCGATCTGCGGGTCGTGGCGACCACACCGCAGGACATCACGGGCAACGTCCCGGACCGTCTCGTGATCGGCCGCGGCTCGCACGCAGCTCTCGTGCAGCAGGCATCGGTGTTCGTCTGCCCCGGAGGGCACGGGACCATCGTGAAGGCCCTCGCGGCTGGTTGCCCGGTCGTGGTCGCCCCTATCCAGGGTGACCAACGCGAGACGGCCCGTCGGGTGAACCTCGCCGGAGCCGGCGTCACCGTGCGGTGGGGCCCGCTGTTCGCGGTACGCCTCGCGTCCGCCGTGCGGCGCGTTCTACGCGACGATCGTCACCGACGCGCCGCCGCGCGACTCGCTCGTGGGGCGGCCGGTTTGGGGCCCGACCGCGCGGCCCGACTGATCGAAGCCGTCATGGCCGCGCGCGACCCGGCGGGACTCAGTGGTCGCGACCGCTGACCGTAGTGCCGTGAGGGACCACTTTTAGAGGCGTGCGAGCAGCGCCTTCGTGAACGCGGGGACGTCGTCGGGCTTGCGCGACGAGATCAGGTTGCCGTCCTCGACGACCTCCTGGTCGACCCACTCGGCGCCGGCGAGCGTCAGCTCCTTGCGCACGGACGGCCACGAGGTGATCGTGCGGCCGTCGACCACCTCCGCCTCGACGAGGAGCTGTCCCGCGTGGCAGATGGCGGCGACCGGCTTGTCGGCCTCGAAGAAGCCACGCACGAACTTGACGATGTCGTCGTTCAGCCGCAGCTTGTCCGGTGAGTACCCGCCGGGCACCACCAGTGCGTCGAAGTCATCGACGTGGACCTGGCCGGGGGTCTTCTCGACGGTTACGGTCACATCGCCCCTCTTGCCGGTCAACTGCTTACCGGCTTCGGTGCCGACGATGACAGCGTCGTGACCTGCCTCGCGCACCCCGTCGTAGGGGCCCTCGAACTCCACATCCTCGAAATCGGTCTCGAGCACGAACGCGACCTTCGCCACGGCTGCCTCCTCGTTCGGGTTCTGCGGCGATCCGTACCCACCCTACGGGGCGGGAGCGCACGCGCTGAGGCTGGTCCCGTCCGAACGTGGCCGGTCAGCCGGCCAGCGTCGCGCGTTCCAGCCCGGCGCCGAAGGCGGTGGCGGTCTCGTCATCGAACCCGACGAGGACGACCTCGGCGAGGCCCAGATCGGGCGCCAATCGCACGACCTCGTGGGCGATGACGGCTGTCGCCTCGTCCAGCGGGTACCCGTAGATGCCGGCCGAGATCGCCGGGAGGGCGACCCGCTGCGCGCCCGTCCTCGCAGCCGCTCGTAGCGCGGCGCCGACCGCGCGACGCAGGAGCGGCTCGTTCTGGTCGGAGCCCTCCTCGTACACCGGCCCGGCGACGTGCACCAGCTGCTGGGCAGGTAGCGTCCCGGCGGTCGTCACGGCGGCATCGTCAGGTCCCAGCGGGCCGTGCTCGTCGACCCAGGCGTCGGATGCTCGTTGGACCTGCGGACCGCCGGCCGCGGAGAGGGCACCCGCGAGCCCGCCTCCGTGCTGCAGGTGGCGGTTGGCGGCGTTGACGACCACATCGGCGTCGAAGGCGGTCAGATCCGCCTCGACGACCCGCACGACGGTCCCGCGGATCTCGGACTGCGCGTGCTGTTCCACGTCACCTCCGATCACGGCTGCAGGCTACGAGAACGGGGTCGGGGCGGTGGGGCCCTACAGTGGCCCCATGTTCGCTGCCACCGCCACCAGCCTGTCCGCCGACGATCCACTGTCGGGGTTGACCCTCGGCGAGCACCCTGATCCCGATCCACCGTCCGGGTGGGAGGTCGTCGAGGTGCGAGCGGCCTCGTTGAACCACCACGACCTATGGACGTTGCGGGGCGTGGGGATGAGCGCCGACCGGTTGCCCATCGTCCTCGGATGCGATGCCGCAGGGGTCACGGCCGACGGTCGCGAGGTGATCGTGCACGCCGTTGTCGCCACGCCCGATGGAGACGAGACGCTGGCGGAGGACTTCTCGATCCTGTCCGAGCAGCACGACGGGACCTTCGCGGAGCGCGTCGCGGTGCCGCGTCGCAACCTCGTCGACAAGCCCGCCGGGCTGTCGTTCGAGGAAGCCGCGTGCCTGCCCACCGCCTACCTCACGGCCTACCGGGCTCTGTTCACGCGGGCGGGCCTGGCACCGGGACAGACCCTGCTGATCCAGGGCGCCGGCGGCGGCGTCGCATCCGCGGCGATCCTGCTGGCCAGGGCGTCCGGGTCACGGGTGTGGGTGACGAGCCGGAGCCAGGACAAGCGCGACCGTGCCGTGGAGCTCGGAGCCGACGCGGCGTTCGAGTCGGGTGCCCGCCTGCCAGAGCGCGTGGACGTGATCCTGGAATCGGTCGGGCAGGCGACCTGGGATCACTCGCTGAAGGCGCTGCGCCCCGGCGGCGTGATCGTCGTCGTGGGCGCCACCAGCGGCGCCGACCCGTCGGCGCAGCTGCGACGGCTGTTCTACCGCCAGCTCAACGTCGTCGGCTCGTCGATGGGGACCCGCGATGAGCTGGCGATGCTCGTCCGCCTGATGGACGTGACCGGGACGCGTCCCCTCGTCGACGACGTCTTCGTGCTCTCCGACGCACGGGAGGCGTTCGCGCGTCTCAAGGAGGGCGAGGTGTTCGGCAAGCTCGTCCTGACCCCCTAGCTCAGCTCGCCGCCTGGCGCGCCTGCGTCAGTAGAGCCTGCCAGCTGGTCTCGTCGGGGCGCTCCTCGACCGCGTGCGCCAGCAGCTCGACGGCGCGATCGGGATCACCGTGCTCGAGGTGGAAGCGACCCACCTCGGCCACGATCTCCGGCGTGGAGGGATCGAGCTGCAGCACCCGCTCGTAGGTTGCGCTCGCATCCTCGATCCGCCCCGCCGCCACGAGCAGCCGGGCACGGTTGACCACGTTGGCGAGATCGCGCGGCTCGCGAGCGGTCGCCTCGTCGATCGCGATCCGCGCGTCGTCGGTCCGTCCCGCCTCCGCCAGAACCGACGCGCGGAACGCGGAGTACTGACCCTCCCACGTGGCGACCGATGCGGCGTCGGCGTACGCGTCGACCGCGGCATCGACGTCACCGCGTGCCGCCAGGTCGCGAGCACGACCCGCCGCGAGATCGGCTCGCAACGGCCACGTGGCGAGGGCCAGCGCCATCAGCCCGACCACGCCGATGGCGGTCACGAGCACCGGGTTGGCCCGTCGTAGCGGTACCGGGCGCGCCTTGCTCGGCTTCTTGCCCTTGGGGATGTGCAGGGGTGGAGCCCCCGGCAGCGCGACGAGCTCGGTGTCGGGGCGTGATCCGCGAGCGACCAGCACACCGCCCAGCACCCACTGCAGCACCGCGACCGGCGGCACATCGATCGAGACCAGCGACTGCAGCTGGTACGCGAGCCAGGCGCCGGCGATCGCCGCGACAAGCAGGTGATCGCTCGCATCCGTCCGTCGTAGGCCCCGCCACGCGGCGAGGGCGACGCCCACCACGATCGCGAGGTACGCCGCCCCGAGCGGGACACCGCCGCCTGTGAACATCGCCAGGGGCACGTCGTGGGGGTCGTCGACGGTCCGCCGCAGGCCCGACTCGGTGGCCAGCTCCTGCGAGCGGTACGCGTGGAAGTGGTCTCCGTACGCGTCGAGGCCGACCCCGAGCAACGGCTGGTCCGCGATCATGTCGAGGCCCGCCGCCCACTTGCCCGTCCTGGTCTCGAGGCTGCGGTCGAGGTTGGCCTGGATCTGGCTGAACGGTCCCGCTCCCGTCACCGCCAGGGTCGCCACGGCCACCGCGAGGATCGCGCCGAGCACCGCCACCGGCCCGCGCCAGCGTCGGACCGCCTCGCCGGGATGCGTCCACGCCCACGCCGCCAACACCACGGCCGTGCCCGACGGGGCGACGATCGCGCCCTGGAGCGATCCGGTGGCCAGACCCGCCACGTACGCGAGCGCCGCCGCGGCCGCTCCCGCCCAGCGGGACCACGCCGCGGCACCAGGTCGCAGGACCAGCCAGACCGCCAGCGGGACGGTGATCCCGAGCCAGGCGGCCAGGAAGTCGGCGTTGCCGAAACTCGAGACGACCTGGGGACCACCCTCGACGGCCTGCCAGTCGAAAGGCCCGACGTCTGCAGCCTGAGCGAGGGCGTACACGGCGACCGGGACCGATGCGAGGACCAGGGCGACCGCGAGGTGGTTGGCCGGTTGGCGCAGGTGCAACCTCACCGCGAAGACCATCAGGATCACGTAGGCGAGGTAGGCCGCCGCCCCGGTGTGGCGGCCGGGGTCGCCGACGAACGAGCGCATCGGCGTCTGCGATGTCACGGTCGCCAGCAGCAGGAGCACGGTGAACGCACCCAGCGCCCACCACAACCGGGTGCGGGGGACCGTCAGTCGCCGCGTGCGGTTCACGCGGACCGCGCCTATCGCCAGGAGCACGATCACCCCGACGACGATCCAGGTCACCTTCACGGTGTTGAAGACGTCGTAGGTCGCGCGCCAGAACACCACCGCCGCCCCCGCGACGGTGAGGCTGAGGATGGTCCGCTGCAGCCGCAGCGTCCGCTCGATCAGGGCCATGCGCCCGAGCGTAACCAGCGCCGCTCACCGCTCCCCGCCTACGCCAGCGGTGACGCGCGACCGGTGGTGAGCCGGGCGGGGCGTCGGTAGACTCCGCAGGCTCCCGTTCGGGAGCGCCTATTCCGGGGTAGCTCAACTGGCAGAGCAGTCGGCTGTTAACCGAAAGGTTTGTGGGTTCGAGTCCCACCCCCGGAGCGGCCTCAGTCGACCTCATCGCTCGTCGTAACGAACAGCGCGCGCATCAGACCCATGATCTGACGGTGAGTGCGCGAGCAGGCGTAACGAACGGTGGCGCAACCGCGTGGATGCTTCGTCGAGCGGATGCCACCGGTCGCGGCCGCCCGGTACGGCTTGCTGAACCGCTCCGGCGGGACACCGGTCACCTCGGACCAGAACGCGATCGCCGTGACCAGATCGAGTCCCTCGTGCAGGTACAGAGCGACACGTAGACGCTCCTCATCGATCTCGAAGAAGGTCCGGAGCCAGCGGCAGAAGAACCCCAGCAACCTCGGGTCCGTGTTGGCGAGCGCGACGCGGCCGTCGCCCTTCGTTCCTTCGCCGGCGTACAGCGCGAGGCCGGCGATGAGGAACTCCTGCTGCGACAGATCGCCGATCCGTTCCACGCCCGCCTGGTTCGCGGCTTCGATCTCGGCCTGCTTGCGACGTTGGAGCGCGTTGGGTCCACGTTTCTGCGCCCCGCGTCGGGGGCTCGGGGTGAACTCGACGTCGCGGACCCAGACGGAGACCGAACTCTTGGACACGCCGAGTTCGTCGGCGATCTCCTGCAGCTTCCACGCCTCGGCGCGTAGCTCGCGTGCTCGTTGTTGTTGCGTGACCTTGCCTCGGTAGCCCATGGTGATGTCCTCCACGCGGTCCGCCCCGCGACCGATCGACCGCGGGGTGACCGCCCCCGTCGGGGCGAGGATGCCCGCGAGGTGTGACAGCCCGAGGCGGCGCGGCGGTGGTCGCTAGGCTCCCGTGGAACCGCCGACAGGAGCCGTCGTGCCCCACCGTGACCTCGTGATCATCCCCGACGACCAGCCCGGCGTGCTCGCGCGCATCGGACGAGCGCTCGGCGACGCTGGCGTCAACATCGAGGGCGTGAGTGCCTTCACCGGGCAGGGCAAGGGCATCGTGCACCTGCTCGTGGACGAGCCACACAAGGCGAACCAGGCGCTGGCCGAGGCGGGCTTCGACGTCAAGGCGATGCGCCGCGTGCTCGTGTCGGACGTCGCGGACCGGCCCGGGGCGCTGGCCGAGCTGAGCCAGAAGCTCGCCGACGCCGAGGTCAACATCGAGCAGGCGTACATCGCGACGCCCGGGGGTGGGGCGACGCCCACACGCATCGTGCTGGTCGTCGATGACGTCGACAGGGGCAAGGCGGCGCTGGGGATGGAGCCGGACGACCTCTCCGAGGAGGAGTGAGGCTCAGCGCGGCACGACCGTCTGCTTGAACTCGTTGAGGTCGCTCCAGCCGTCCACGAGGTCGAGGACGCGGTCGACCGTACGGATCGCGAGTTCCGCGTCACCGTCGGGGCGGCGCATGAGCCGCACGAAGACCGCACGCTGCTGACCGATGAACGTGGGCACGCCGAACACGGCGTGATCGGTCACGGCTGCCTCGTGCTCCTTCCGGAGCGTGTCGAGCGGCTCGCCGTCGTCGACGATCGCCAGGATCGCGTCCACGTCGAGGTCGCCAGCCCGTTCCAGCGCCCCGCGGACCACCGCGCGGTCGCGGATGTCCTCGCCCCGGTCGTGACGGGCACGGAACAGCTCGATGTGGGTGTCCAGGAAGCGGTCGGGGGAGTGGTCACGCACGGCGAGGCCGGCTTGCAGCGCGAGGATGCCGGCTTCGGCCGACGGGTCGTCGAGCCCCCAGACGTCGGTCTCGTCGTCGGCGCGGTTGTTCTGCGTCAACGAGAAGGGGACGAAGTCCACCTCCAGGTTGGCGCCGCCACGCAACGCCAGGACGACGTGCTCGGCGACGTTACGTGCGAACGGGCACAGGTAGTCGAAGGTCAGTCCGAACGTCCGGCTCACGGCGCGGTCCTCGTCTCGGGTCCGGGTACCAGCTAACACCGTCGCTCGGTTGTCGCTTCCTCCCGTTCGGGCAGCCGGGGTCAGCCGACGCTCGCGAGTCCCACCTGCAGGGCACGCAGGGTCAACGCGAACGCGAACAGCGCGCCCCACGCGATCCCCACGTAGCCCGGCTTGCCGGCCTCCTCGCGGCGCAGCTTGGCGATGCGGCCGCCGACGATGGCGATCAGCGGGAACAGCGACCCGTAGAAGTAGTGCAGGACCGGCACGCTCACGCCGGTGATGCGACGACCGAGGAGCAGCAGCACGATCCCAACGACGATCTGCACGACCAGGAGGTTCTCGGTCCAGTGCAGCACCGCGCGGAACGGGACGGGTTCCTCCGAGCGTCCGGCGATGCGCAGGGCGAGACCCCACAGCATCAGGAGCGCGAACGCTCCGACGATCGCCCACCCGAGGATCAGGTGGAGCGTGTTCACGATGATGCCGCCGGGGACTCCACCGCTGGTGGTGGCGGAGGCCGGCTGAGTCGGTCGGCGACCCGGTACGTGGCGAGGCCGGTGAGGATCGGTAGCAACACGGCGGTGGTGCGCAGCACGTTCGTGAGCGCGTTGAGCGACACACCCCAGTCCGCCGCGAGCACGTCGTTGCTACCGGCGACGAAGATGACGAGCGCGAACGTGAGACCGGCCGCTCCGACCGCCGCCCGTTGCGGCACATCGCGGATGCGCTGCAGCAGGTGGTGCTCGGCGTCGTCCCTAGTGACGTAGCGCTGCTCGATCCACGGCCACGCGCCGACGATCGTGAACAGCACGCCCGGGACGACCACTCCCGGCAGGAACGGCTCGGGGATGGTGATGCCGAAGACGGTGAACTCCCACGCCGGCCACAGGCGCAGGAGACCCTCCAACCAGCCGATGTACCAGTCTGGCTGCGCGGGCGCGAACACCGCGAACGGTTCGTAGGGTCCGTAGAGCCACACCGGGTTGATCTCGAAGAGGCCGCCGAGCAGGGCGAGCACGGCGATGACGAACGCGAACAGCGACAACGACACCATCGCCTGCGTGGGGAAGAGCGGTTCGCCGACGACGTTCCTCTCGGTGCGGCGGGGTCCGGGCTTCTGGGTGTGGCGCTGACGGAACAGGATCACGAGGTGTGCCGTGAGCACCGCCACGAGTCCGGCGGGGATCAGCAGGACGTGCATGATGTGGAGGCGTCCGAGCACGTCCGTGCCGGGGAACTCTCCGCCGAGGGTGATGAATCCGAGCAGCGGCCCCAGCAGGGGGATGGACAGCAGCACCGAGTACGCGATGCGCAGGCCCGTGCCCGAGAGCAGGTCGTCGGGCAGCGAGTAGCCGGTGAAGCCCGCTCCCAGCGCCAGGATCAGCAGCACCACCCCGATGACCCAGTTCAGTTCGCGCGGCTTGCGGAACGCCCCGGTGAAGAACACCCGCAGCATGTGCAGCACGATGGCGCCGATGAAGACCAGCGCCGCCCAGTGGTGGATCTGGCGCATCACGAGTCCGGCGCGCACCTCGAACGACAGGCGCATCGTCGAGTCGAACGCGGCGGAGACTTCGGCGCCCTGGAGCGGGACGTACGGGCCGTCGTAGACCACGGTCCGGGAATCCGGGGTGTAGAACAGCGCTAGGAACGTCCCCGTGAAGAGCAGCACCACCAGCGCGAACAGCGCGACCTCACCGAGCAGGAACGTCCAGTGCGACGGGAAGGCCTTGCGCAGGTACTTGCTGCTCGCACCGGCCAGCCGCAGGCGGTCATCGAACCAGCGGGCGAGGGCGTCGACCGGGCTCGTCACGCATCACTCCCGGGCCGATCGCTCATGTTCCAGAAGGCGGGCCCGACCGGACCCTCGAAGTCGCCGAGCGAGATCAGGAAGCCGTCGTCGTCGGTCCCGAGGGGGAGCTGTGGCAGCGGCCGACCCGCCGGTCCCGACCGCACCCGGGCACCCTCGTTGACGTCGAAGGTCGACTGGTGGCACGGGCACAGCAGCTCGCCGACGGCAGCTCGGTAGAGCCCCACAGGGCAGCCGGCGTGCGTGCAGATCTTGGAGTAGACGACGAGCTGCTCGACCGTCGGCGGCGATCCCTCGGGTAGCGCCATGCGTTCGGCACGCAGGCCGATCAGCACCGCCTGCGAATCGGCACGTTGCTCGGGGGTCGTCGCCGACTCGGGGAAGACGGTGACGATCTCGTCGGCGACGACGTCGGCCGCCCGGATCCGCTCGCCTTCGGCCGTGACGAGGTGCTCGCCCTCGCGCCAGCTGGTCCTGAAGAGTTCGCTCTCCGGCCCCGGGCCCAGCGACCGGAACGGCAGGAGCAGCGCGAGCCCCAGCGAGGTCCCGGCTCCGGCCAACAAGCGCACGAGGAAGCGGCGGCGTGGCGAGCGCGACTGTCCAGCCGAGCCGCCGTAGACCTTGACGAACTCGGCCCGCTCCTCGGCGGTGCTGTGGAGCGGTGGTCGGTCCTCGACGAGTTCGGGCTCGGGGAGCAGCACCTTCGCCCAGATCCCCAGGCCCACCCCGATCCCACCGAACGCGACGAACAGCAGGGCGCCCTCGCCCTGCGTGTGGCCGCCGCTCAGGTAGACGACGAACAGGCCGATCGCGGCCGCGATCGCGACGAGGAACGCGGCCGCAGCGCCCCGTGCCGCACGGTCCTCGCGCTCACGCTGCTGCGCCCGATCAACCGTCGTGCTCACCGACACCTCCCTCCTCCGTGCGTTCGCCGAGCAGGTAGATGACGATCAGCAGCAGACCCAGACCGAGGATCCACGCCACCGCGCCCTCGAACACCGGACCGCTCCGACCGACGTGCGCCCCGCCTGGAGTAGCGCGGTCACGCAGGTCGAGCACCCAGGCGACGACCGAGTCGAGGTCGTGCTGGTCGTACACGTCCTCGCTGAAGACCGGCATGACCCCGGGGCCGGTACGGACCGCCTCGGCGATCTCGAGGGCGGTCGCCTCGTCGAGATCCGGGGCGATGTCCCGCTGCCCCACCGCGATCCCGGCGGCCGTAGGACCGTGGCACGCCGCGCAGTTGTGCGTGAACAGCTCGCGGCCACGAGAGAGGTCGCCCGCCGCCGGGTCCACCGCGGGGATCGGAGGCCCGGGGTCATCGCTCAGCCCCGTGATGTAGGCGATCAGGTCCTCGCGCTGCTCGTCGGTGACCTTCGGCGCCTCGTGGGTCATGCGCGCGTCCGGGTGCGGCAACGGCATCCGTCCCGTGCGCAGCATGAAGTCGACCGAGGCCGCGCCGACGCCGACGAGCGGAGGACCCGTACCCTCGATCCCGCGCCCCATCTCCCCGTGGCACAGAGCGCACTGCGCCGCGTACAGGTCCTGACCCCGCGGGTTGGTCTGGCCCTCCTGGCCGGCACCCGCCGATGCCTCGAGCACGACCGCGACGGTCAGGACCCCCAACACGACCGCGCTGCGACGGAGGAGGCGCGAGGGCACGGCGTTCGCCACCGACGAGATCCTGCGTTCGGGGGGTCAGCCACGTTAGTGCAGGTGAGCGCAAGTACGGTGACGGCCGTGCCTCTCTCGACGCGTATATCGACGACGGGTCAACGTGGAGTCACCGTGATGTCGTTGGCCTTGACCGTCGCGGCCACCTCGCTACCAGGATGTAGGTCGAGGTCGCGGGCGGCAGCGTGCGTCAGGGCAGCGATCAGTGGCGGTCGGGTGTCGAGCCGGACGAGGACGGCATCGGCCGTGTCGAGCAGCGCGACGACCCGGCCGACGAGGACGTTGCGTGCGGACGAGCCCGTCGGGGGAGCGGGGTGGAGCGCGACCGCGGCGGGGCGTATGGTCGCGGCAGCCGGGCCGCTGGGCGTCCCATCGGGAACCGTCAGTCGTCCCCAGTCGCCGATCAGCTCGTGTCCGTCGACCGTCCCATCGAGGACGGTCGCGCCGGCGACGCGGGCGACGTAGGTGGAGGCGGGAGCGGCGGCTAGCTCGGCTGGCGTACCCACCTGGGTGACGCGACCGGCTTCGATGACGACGAGACGGTCGGCTAGGGCATGGGCATCTTCGGGTTGGTGTGATGCCACGACCACGTGGCCGCCCAGATCGGCGTACCTGCGGATGGCGCGCCGGACGGCGGCCGCACCCGCGGCATCCTGTGCCGCAGTCGGCTCATCGAGCAGAGCCAACGAGGCGGCGAACAGGGCGCGCGCGACCGCCACGCGCTGGGCCTCGCCCACGGACAGCTCGTCAGCACGACGACGATCGTCGGGGTCTATCCCGAGCGTGACCAGGAGTGCGGCCACGTCGTCGGGCCCTCCCAGCGGCGAACAGCCACGAGCGAACCGCGCCACCTGCTCTCGCGGTCGCAGGCGCGGCAGCAGCCCGCCGCGCTGTGGTGACCAGCCGACTGGCGGGAGCAGCAGCGTCGGGCCGATGTGGCCGAGCAACGCGGCGAAAGTGGCCGACTTCCCCGCCCCGTTCGGCCCCACCAGCGCGGTCACGGGCGCCGTGCGTGGCTCCAGCGTGACGTCGAGGTCGAGCTGGCCCACCCGCGCACGTATCCGTACCGCTGCATCGCTCACGAGATCCTGCCCCGCAGGCGTCGCGCGGCGACGAGGACCAGACCGGCGACCAGCAGCTGCAGGAGCGCGGCTGCGGCAGCCTGTCGGGGCTGGTCCTGTAGCTCGTTGAAGACCTCCAGCGGCAGCGTGCGGGTGGAGCCCGGGAGCGAGCCGGCGAAGGTCAGGGTGGCGCCGAACTCACCGGCGGCGCGACCCCACCCGAGCGCGGCCCCCAGCAGGATCGCGCTGCGCAGCGACGGTAACGTGGCCCAGCGGAAGCGCTCCCACGCGCTCGCTCCGAGCGCGTCGGCAGCGAGCTCTGCGGTCGGGTCGGTCGATGCGAGACCGGCTCGGACCGCCAGGACGACCAGCGGCAGCGCGACCGACGCCTGGGCGATCACCACCGCGGCCGAGGTGAAGGTCAGCCGCAGCCCGGCGGCGTCGAGCGCACCTCCGAGCAGGCCGTTGCGCCCGAACGCCAGGAGCAGCCCCAGCCCCACCACGACCGGTGGGACGACCAGGGGGAGCTCGCTGACCAGCCCGGCGACCGTCGCCCAGCCGCCCCGCGCCCTCTCGGCGACGTAGGCGAGCGCGACACCGGTCGCTACCGCCAGGACCGTCGCGATCGTGCTCGTCCACGCCGTCAGCCACAGAGCCTGCTGGACTGCATTGCTGCCGACGGCGGCTCCGAGGTTGCTTACGCCTCCTGCGATGGCGAGGGCGAGCAGGGGCGCGAGCAGGAGCCCCGCACCGAGAGCGGCGGTCGTGCGGACCGCCAAGGGTGGGGCGAGGGCCCTCACCGCTTGGCAGCAACCCCGGCCGCGGCCGCGTCCATGAACCGCAGTAGCTCCATCGGCAGCGGGAAGATCAGCGTCGAGTTCTTCTCGGCGGCGACCTCCGCCATCGTCGACAGCACCCGCAACTGCATCGCGCCGGGGCTCGTCGCCATCTCGGTGGCCGCCTCGGCGAGACGGGTAGCCGCCTCGTACTCGCCTTGGGCGTGGATCACCTTGGCGCGGCGCTCGCGCTCGGCCTCCGCCTGGCGCGCCATCGCCCGACGCATGGACTCGGGCAGGTCCACGTCCTTCACCTCGACCAGGGTGACCTTGACGCCCCACGGGTTGGTGAGCTCGTCGATGATCTGCTGCAGCCGATCGTTGATCTCGTCGCGGTTGATCAGCAGGTCGTCGAGCTCGACCTGGCCGAGGATGCTCCGCAGCGTGGTCTGGGCCACCTGGGACGTGCCGAACAGGTAGTTCTGGATCTGGATGACGGCCTTCACCGGGTCGACCACGTTGAAGTAGGTCACCGCGTTGACCCTGACGGTGACGTTGTCCTTGGTGATGACGTCCTGCGGCGGGATGTCCATCGTGACGGTCTGCAGGTTGACCTTGATCATCTTGTCGATGATCGGGACGATCAGGAATAGGCCGGGCCCCTTCGCGCCGACGACCCGGCCGAGTCGCAGGATCACGCCCCGCTCGTACTCCTTCACGATGCGGACCGCTGCGATGAGGATCATGAGCAGGACGACTGCGGCGATGCCGAGACCGACGATCACGGTTGCTCCTTAGCTATGGGTTGGGTGTCCGAGGGGTCGATCGACCCCAGTGGTTCGACGATCAGGTCGAGCCCGTCGCGGTCCGTGACGCGGACGACCTCGCCGGGGGTCAGCGGCAGGCCGCTGCGCCGGCGCAGACGCCACCACGTCCCGTCGATCCGCGCGCGGCCGACGCCGGCCTCGCTGCGTTCGACGGTGATCTCGTGCCCCAGGTACAGGTCGCCGGGCGCGACGGACGGGGCGTTGCGCAGACGCCACGCCATGCGGCCGATCAGCACGACGAGGGCGGCCGTCACGACGGCGACGGGGACGAGGACGCCGAGATCGACGCCGATGCCGGTGGGGCGCTGGAAGAGGAACAACCCACCGAGGATGAGCGCGATAGTGCCTCCACCGCCCATCACACCGACACCGGGCACGAACAGTTCGGAGATGAACAACACCGCGGCCAGGACCAGCAGTGCGGCGCCAGCGAGGTTCACGGGCAGGACGGAGAGGGAGAAGAACGCCAGGATCAGCAGGATGACGCCCGCGATGCCGCCAGCGCCGACACCCGGGTTGGCGACCTCGTAGATGATCGCCAGGGTCCCCAGCGAGATGAAGATGAAAGCGAGGTTGGGGTCCGCGAGGCGCTGCAGCAACCGCCGCACGCCCGACAGCTCCGCCGGGACGAGTCCGGCATCGGCCGTCCGCAGCGTCACCTCGCCGTCGGCGAGTTCGATCGTCAGCCCGTCGATCGCCTCGAGCAACTCCTCGGTCGTGGCGGCGATAAGGTCGATCGCGCCGATCTCCAACGCTTCATCGGCCGTGATGGACCTGCCGTCGCGCACCGCGTCGACGGCGAACTCGACGTTGCGGCCGCGCTCCTCGGCGATGGCCTCGGCGTACGCCGCAGCGTTGTTCACGATCTTGTCGCCGACCTCCCCGCCCTCGAGATCGACGGGCGTGGCGGCGCCGATCGTCGTCGCCGGTGCCATGGCGGCGATGTGAGCGGCCAGCGTGATGAACGTGCCTGCCGAGCCCGCATCGGCTCCGCGCGGGGCCACGTGGACCACCACCGGGATCTCTGCCGCCAGGAACGTCTGCACGATCGAGCGCATCGAGGTCACGAGCCCGCCCGGCGTGTCGAGCGTGACGATGAGTGCCTCGTGTCCCTCGGCGGCAGCGCTCGCGACGGTGTCGCGGAGGTGGTCGTCGATGACCGGCGTGATGACTCCGGACACGGTCGTCGTGGCGACGGTGGGTCCGGCCTGGAACGCGGCAGCGAGGGTTGCGGCGCTGACGGCCAGCCAGAGCGAGAGCACGCCGACCGCCAGGGCTACGCGACGCCCCCGGCCCATGTCGTCTCCTCCTCCACGTTGAGCCTAATGGGGCTTGAACCCGTGTTCCTCCCAGATCGAGGCAGCCGCGTCGGACCGCAGGAAGCGCACCAGGTCCTCGCCCCGCGCGGTGAGCGCTTGGGCCGTGTAGACGACCTCGATCTGCCCCGGTTCGGGCCACGCGAGGATGCGGAGCGAGGGATCGGCCGCGACGGCACGCAGCGAGTCGGTCTCGTAGACGATGGCCGCATCGGCTTCCCCTGCGACCAGCTTGGCGACGACGAGCCGGGCCGAGTCCTCCAGCGAGCGCGCGTTGGCGAGGATCCCGGCGGCGCTGGTACCACGCTCCAGCATCGCGGCTCGTTCCAGCCGATCGAGGCCCGTACGGGTGTAGCGCCCGAGCGGGACCCCGGCATCTGCCAGGACGAGCCGGACATCCCTGCTGGCGAGGTCTGCGATCGACCCCACATCCGAGCCGGCGGCGACCAGTACGGACAGCCCGGTCTTGGCCACGGTGACCGGAGGGGGAGCGAGCGCCGCCCGGGCCAGGCGCTGCGCGATGTCGGGGTCGGCGAGCAGTACCGCCTCCGCGCTCGCCCCGGCCTCGATCTGCGCGGCCAGAACCTGCGAGCCAGCCTCGGAGACGCGCCCCCGTGCGTCCCAGGCGCGCGTGAGCTCGTCGGCGACCCCTGCTAACGACGAGGCCACCAGCACCGTCGGACTGGACGGGCCGCATGCAGCGAAAAGCGCCAGGATCACGATCGGAGCCAGGAGACGTGGCACGATGTCGTCCAACGACGGGGGAACGGAGCGCATCATCGGTGACGGCGGCCCCCAAGCGGTAACCGGTCCCGCGGTGCTCCAGGACGCTGGCGAGGAGCTGCGGTGACGGTGCTGCCGTTCGACGACGCGGAGTGGCTCCGCAGCGTCCTCGATCACCTCGACGAGGCGGTCCTGGTCATCGCTCGTGACGGCCAGTTGCTCTGGGCCAACGCCGCCGCCCGCGACCTGCTGTCGGGGCGCGAGAGCGCCGCCGTCGGCTCGTTGCTCCCCGAGGGCTGGCAGGTCATCGACACCGACGGCCAGCCGGTACCGCTCGACGAGCTTCCGGCAGTGAGAACGCTGCGAACCGGTGAGGCCATCACGCGGCGCACGCTCGGGGCGCTGGAGGGTGGCAAGCCGCGATGGTTCGACGTGTCCACGCGGCCTCTACTCGGCGAGGGCGGAGACGTCGCGGCCGTGGTCGTCTCCGTCGCGGACGTGAGCGCGCGACAGGAAGCCGAGGCGGAGCTGTGGTACCGCCTCGCGTACGAGGACCTGGTCGCGGGTGTGTCGCGCGCGTTCATCAGCGTCGAGCCGGAGGAGATCGACGATCGCGTCGACCGGGCGCTGGCGGACGTCGGCGAGTTCCTCGAGGTCCTGCACGTCGCTGCGTTCGAACACGATCTGCGAGCCGGGGCGCTCGTGCTCAGCCACGAGTGGTCCGCGGACCCGGCCCGGTTGCGGATCGCGACGCGCATCGACCTCGACGACACCCCCAACCTGCGCGAAGCGCTCCTGGACCTCGAGCCGTTCGTCGCCATCGACACGAGGCAGCTGCCCGACCTCGAACGCACGCTGCTCGAGGGTGAGTCGGTCGCGGTCGTTCCCGTCCCCTCCGGCCTCCGGCTCGGCGCTTGCATGCTCGCCCAACGTCCCGCAGGCGAGTCCTGGTCGGTCGATGCCATCCGGCTCCTGCGAGGCGTCGGCGAGCTCATCGCGACGGTCGTGCAGCGCAGGCAGGCGGCGGAGCTAACGGACGCCGTGTACAGCCGCCTCCAGCGTTCGAACGAGGACCTCGAGCACCTCAACCGCGAGCTCATCCGCGCCAACCAGGCGAAGGACGAGTTCCTGTCGGTGGCGTCCCACGAGCTGCGCTCGCCCCTGGTCTCGATCACCGGTTTCACCGAGACGCTGCAGAAGCGCTGGGCCTCCCTGACCGACGACGAGCGACACCGCTACATCGAGGTCGTCGGACGCCAGGCGCAGCGGTTGCACCACCTCGTCGAGGAGCTCCTGGAGACCTCACGCATCTCGTCCGGTCACGTACGGGTGACGCCCGAGCTCCACAGTGCGTTGGACTTCGTCAGCGAGCTGCTGGACGAGGTGCGTGACCCCGGGACCGAGGTTCGCGGTGACGCCTCCGTGCGCTTCGAGGCGGATCCGGACCACGTGCGCCGCATGATCGCCAACCTCGTTGAGAACGCACGCAAGTACGGCGCCCCGCCCATACGGGTCACGATCGGTGCGGAGGATGAGTTCGTGACCATCGAGGTCCGTGATCACGGAGCGGGCGTCCCGGAGCGCTTCGTCCCGAGACTGTTCGAGCGGTTCGCACGCGCCGAGGAGGACCCTGACACAACCGGCACGGGCTTGGGGCTGTCCATCGTGCGTGACCTGGCCGTGCTCAACGGGGGAGGTATCACCTACGAACGGGCCGACCCGGGAGCGGCGTTCACGGTCCGACTGCCGCGAGGATGACCGCCCGCGACGCCTCGGGACCCGATGCGTCCGCGCGGTTGCACGACCGCACCGTCCGCGTGCTCCATCCGGACGGGTCGGTCGAGGCCTCGTCGGACTTCCCCGGCTCGCTCGCGCCACCGCGCGGACGACCGCTCTACCGCACGATGCGGCTGACCCGAGCGGTCGATGACGAGGCCGTCACGCTCCAGCGACAGGGCGAGCTCGGGACCTACTCGCCGTGCCGCGGCCAGGAAGCGGCACAGATCGGCAGCGCCGCCGCCCTGGACGAGATGGACTGGGTCTTCCCGTCCTACCGCGAGACCGGCGCTGCCCTGCTCCGCGGCATCCCGCCCGCCTCGTGGCTGCAACGCGCGCGTGGGACCTGGCTGTCGGGCTACGACCCGCACGCTCACCGCTTCGGCCTGATAACCATCCCCATCGCGACCCAGACGCTGCACGCCGTCGGGTACGCGATGGGAGCGAGACGGGCCAGCTCGGACATCGTCGTCATGACCTACCTCGGCGATGGCGCGACCTCCGAGGGCGATACGCACGAGGCGATGAACTTCGCCGCGGTCGAGCGGGCCGCGGTGGTGTTCGTCGTCCAGAACAACGGTTGGGCGATCTCGGTGCCGACGCACCGGCAGACCCGGGCCCCGACCCTCGCCCACCGCGCCCTCGGCTACGGCATGCCGGGCGTCCGCGTCGACGGCAACGATCTCCTCGCCTGCTACGCGGTCGCGCGGTGGGCCGTCGAACGGGCACGTGCTGGCGAGGGACCCGCCCTGATCGAAGCCGTCACGTACCGTCTGGGACCGCACACGACCTCCGACGACCCCACTCGGTACCGCTCCGAGGACGACGTCGCGGCGTGGGAGGCGCTGGACCCGCTCGTGCGCGTCGAGACGTGGCTCCGTGCCGCCGGCGCGTGGACCGACGAGGACGAGACCGCCATGGCCGAGGCGGAGCGAGCCGTAGCCGCCGACGTCCGTGCGGAGCTCCTCGCCACGCCCCGTCCCGAGCCGGTGGAGCTGTTCGAGCACGTCTACGTCAGCCAGACGTCCGAGCTCCGGCGTCAGCGACATGCGTTGGAGCGGGGACTTCGCGCCGGCTCGTGAGCCACGCGCCCGCGATCACGACGGCGGTGCCGACGAGCGAGATGACGGCGACCGCCTCGTCGCGGAACACGATCCCCAGCACGATGGCCACGATCGGGACGAAGTAGATCGCCACCGAGCCTCGCGGCCCGCCGACGCGCCCGACGAGCACCGTCATCGCAACGAACGCGAGTCCGGTCCCGAGGGTGCCCAGGGGCACCATCGCGATCGCACTGGCGGTGTCCCAGCTGGAGTACGGCAGCCCGAACAGCCCGGCGGGCACCACGACCACGAGTGCGGCCAGCTGGGCACGCAGCAGGACCGGCAGGGCCCCGTACCGCTGCTGCAGCGGCACCGCCACGTTGGCTGCGAGGCCGTACAGCACGATGGCGATCAGGACCAGGCCGGTCCCCAGCGCCGTTGCTTCGGCACCGCGCAGGCCGGGCAGGGAGATCAGCACGATCCCGAGGAAGCCGATGACGATCCCCGCCACCTGCCGTGCGGGAGGGAGGCGCCGCAGCATCAAGGTCGCGATCGCCGCGGTCGCGATGGGCATGCCGCCGTTGAGCATCCCGGCCAGGGCGGAGTCGATCCACTGCTGCGCTACCGGGAACAGCGTCAACGGGATGGCGATCCAGATGAGTCCCAGGAAGGCGATCCGGAGCCGGTCCTCGGCGTCGACCGGTCGTCGAGCGCGGGGGACCAGCGCCAGCGTCGCGGCGCCCAGTCCCACCCGCGCCATGGTGACCACGGTCGGGTGGAACGCGTCGAGGCCGATCTCCATGAACAGGAAGGACGAGCCCCAGATGCTGGCGATCGCTGCGAGCAGACCCCACTCCCGGGTGCCGAAGGCATCGAGGTTGGTGCCGGCCGACGTCGTGATGAGACGTGACCTGGCGGTCGAGGCAGGGCCGGACACGGAGGACTCCTCGGTGGCTACTCGGCGACAACAGCGTTGGAGGGGCGTGCTGTTCCCCGTCACACCGTCACGGTGTCAACCGCGCGGTAGCAGTACCAGGCGGCGATCGAGCGGTACGGGCGGAAGCGGTCGCCGAGGGTAGCGAGCACCTTCGGAGCGGGAAGGTCGTCGAGGCCGTAGGCGATGGCGTAGCCCTTGCGGACGCCGAGGTCGTCGACCGGCCACACATCGGGACGACGCAGCTGGAACATCAGGAACATCTCGGCCGTCCACCGGCCGATGCCCCGGACCTGGACCAGCCGTTCGATGATGTCCTCGTCCGGCAGACGGCTGATGCGCGCCAGCGGGATGGACCCGTCGCTCGTCTTCAGGGCGAGATCACGGATCGCGGCGAGCTTGTTCCGTGACAGGCCCGCGCCCCGTAGCTGCTCCTCGTCGGCTCCCAGGATCGCCTCGGCGGTGACCCGTCCACCCAACACGTCCTTGGTCCGACCCCAGATCGTGCGCGCTGCCGCGCCGGCGAGCTGCTGATACACGATCGCGCGGGCGAGCGCTTCGAGGTGGCTGGCTCGACGTCGGCCCAGTCGGACGGGTCCGTGGGCACGCACGAGCAGCCGCATCACGGGATCCCGCCGAGCCAACTCGGCGGACGCCCGGTCACGTTGCACGTCGTCCACGCAGCGAACCCTACGGGTAGGGTCGAGGTGATCATCAACCGAGGAGCACCGTGCCGAACCTGCGCGCGTGGATCCTGAGGCGCCTCGCGCGACGTCTCCGCATCGGCGAGGACATCCTCAGCCACCTGTCGTCGTTCCAACGGCTCGGTGAGCACCTCGAGATCGCCTCGCCGCAGGAGATGCTGCCGGTCGGGGCGAGGACGGTCGTGCGGGCGTTGCGGTCGCGTGCCGCCCCCGAGATCCGCCCCGACTGGCTCTGGCCCTACTGGCTGGAGCGTCAACACGATCCGACCTCGCCGGCGTTCATCCCGCGCGGACACCTCGCGTTCACCCAGAACCTCACGCAGCGGAACTGGACCGCCGTCGGCAACATCGCCTCCCCCTGGGAGGCGATCGTCGACCCCCGAGGGCTGGTGACTCCCTGGTACGACGGGTGGTCGCTCGACTGGTGGGTCGACGACGACGGCTGGCGCTTCCCCAGCCGTGAGGACGGCGTCACCCAGGAACTGCTCTCCGGGACGCCCGTGACCCTCACGACGCTGCCGCTGCGCGATGGGGCGCTGGTGCAGCGTGTCTCGGCCCAGGTCCACGACGGCGAGTGGGTCGCCGTGGAGCTGGAGAACGCGTCAACGCGTGGCCGCTCCGTCGCCGTCGCCCTGCGGCCCTACAACCCCGAGGGCCTCGCGGTCGTCACGGCGATCGCCGTCGAGGGGCGCCACGTCCTGCTGACGCGCGACACCCTGGCGATGGTCCTGCCGCGTGAGCCGGAGCGCGTCGCGCTCTCCACCTTCCACCAGGGCGACAGCCGTCACGTGCTAGAGCAGGGGCTGGCACGCGGGGCCGGGCGGCTGGCAGTCCACGACCCTGCTGGGCTGGCGCAGGCCGCGTTCGTCTACGACCTCGAGCCGGGCGAGGTGCTGCGGGTCGCGATCCCCCTCGTCCCGGGCATCGAGCAGGCCTCGGCCCGCAGCCTGCGTGAACGCGTCCAGCCGGTCCGCGTCACGCCCCCCGTCCTGCGGCCCGCAGCCGAGGTCGCCGCCGGATGGTCCACGCCGCTGCGGAGGGGTATGCAGGTCGACCTTCCCGACGAGCGACTCCAACGGGCGGTCGACGCCAACCGAGCCCACCTTCTGGTGCTCCACGATCCCGGGGCCATCACGCCGGGTCCCTTCACCTACCACCGCTTCTGGTTCCGCGACGCTGCGTACATGCTGCTGGCGCTGGACCGGTGGGGCTTCCACGAGGAGGCCGCCGACGTGCTCGATACGTTCCCCGCCCGCCAACGGGGCGACGGCTTCTTCTACAGCCAGTGGCGCGAGTGGGACGCCAACGGCGCGGCCATCTTCGCGCTGGCCGAGCATCACCGTCTGACCGGCGACGAGACGATCCTGCGCCGCACCGCACGGTCGGTGGCACGCGGCGGCCGGTGGATCGAACGCATGCGCCTCCGTGGACGCGGCGTCGCCCCGGAGGTCGAGGGTCTGCTGCCCGCTGGGATATCGGCGGAGCACCTGGGTCCGTTCGACTACTACTACTGGGACGACTTCTGGTCGCTGCGCGGGCTGATCGATGCGGCGTACGTGGCGCGGGTGATCGGGGACGAGCGCGTCGCGGACGACTTCGACCGCGCGGCTGCCTCGTTGCGCGCCGACACGCTCGCGTCCATCGAACGGGCCGCCAAGAGGCTCGGCCAGCACCTGATCACCGCCGGGCCCACGCGGGCCATCGATCCGGGGATCATCGGCTCGCTCGTCGCGTGCGAGCCGTTGCGCCTGCTCGAGGCCGACGATCCGCTCATCGATGGCACGCTCGAGGTCGTGCGGGATCGGTTCACGCTCGGCCCGGCCTTCTACCAGGGCATCAGCCACACCGGCCTGGGCACCTACCTGACGATCCAGCTCGCGCTGTGCGAGCTCGAGCAGGGCGATCCCCGTGCCTGGGAGCGGCTGCGCTGGCTGCTCGACGCGGCGACGCCGACATTCACCTGGCCCGAGGCCATCCACCCCCAGCTCGACGGCGGCTGCATGGGCGACGGCCACCACGGCTGGGCCGCTGCCGAGTTCCTCACGTTCGTGCGTCAGGTCCTGGTCCGGGAGGGACGCGACGTGGCGCTGCACCTCCTCGGCGTGCTACCCGACGAGTGGCGCGGCCACGACCTCGCGGTGCGGAAGGCACCGACCCACCACGGGGCGCTGTCCTACGAGCTGCGCTGGGACGGTGACGTTCCCGTGCTGTCGTGGGAGGCCGAGCGCCCCGGCGTACGCCTCCGGGCGCCCTCGCTCGATCCCGCATGGACGACGACGGAGCAACGGGGCGAGGTCAAGCTGCCGAGCCCGGACTGAGCCGACTCGGACGGGATCTCAGCTCGCGAGGAAGTCAGCCAAGGCGCTCTCGACCGCAACGTCCACGACCGCCGGGCCGCCGAGCACGACGATGCGCCGGGGACGGATACGGTCGAGCTGCGCGGACACGTCCGCCGGGATGGCATCGCCCGGCACCAGCACGATCGGTCCGACCGCCAGGACCGCTGGGGGCGTCCCGGTCAGCGCATCGGGGAAGTTGGCGCCGGTGGCGACGTACACCACCGCGGTGTCGGCGGCGAACGTCGCGGCGACTCCGGCCGCCGTGGCGTAGCGGTCGGTGCCTTCCAGCCGGGTGACGCTGCCGGTGGTGAACGCTCCGAGGCGGCTCTGGACCGCGTCAGACACGGCTGCTGTCCCGCCGAGGATCACGATCCGGCCGGGGCGCAGCCGGTCGAGCTCCGCCGCCACCACGTCAGGGATGTCGTCCCCCGTCACGAGCAAGATCGGGCCGCCGTCGCGTCCCGCAGCCGCTGCCCCCGCGAGGGCGTCCGGGAAGTTCGCGCCGGTCGCCACGTAGGCCACCGGGACACCCGGCTGGAACGCGCTCGCGGACACCTCGACGGCGGTCTCGTAGCGGTTGCTGCCCTGCAGTCGCGTGACCACACCCGAGGCGAAGCCCACGAGCTGTCGCTCGACGCCCGGGGAGACCGCAGCGTCGCCCCCGAGCACGACGATGTTCGTGGGACCCAGGCGTCGCAGCTCGGTCGCGGTCGCCTCCGGGACCGCGTCGGTCGTGACGAGCAGGATCGGCGCGTCTGCACGACCGGCGACCGGTCCGGCGGCCAGGGCATCGGGGAAGTTGATGCCGGTAGCCACGTAGACCGTGCTCGCACCGTCAGGGAAGCTGTCCGCGGGGACCCTCGCAGCGGTCTCGTACCGGTTCAGCCCCGCCAACCGGGCGACCTCGCGCACGATCGACTCCAGCGTCGTCGCGGTGGTCGCGAGCACATCCGACACGTTGCCCGCAGCATCGGCCGCGCGGATGGTGAAGGTGTAGGTCGTGCCGTCACCGAGTCCGGCGAGCGTCGCTGACGTCTCGCTCGCCGGCACCTCCGTGGTGGTCGCGGTGGCGTCGACCGTGGAAGCTACGACCTCGTACCGATCGACGGCGATGTTGTCGGTGGCTGCCTGCCATGCGAGCGTCACGTGATCGTTGCCGACGTCGATCGCTTCGAGCTTCGCGCCGGCCGGGAACGTCGGGGCGGTGGCGTCCACCGTCGTGACATCGCGGCTGAGTGCGCTCGACACGTTGCCCGCGTCGTCCAGTGCGACCACGGTGAACGTGTACGCCGTCGCCTCATCGAGGCCGCTCACCGCGTGACTGGTCTGCCCCACCGTCTTGGTGGCGATGAGCAGGCCATCCTGGTGCACGTGGTAGGCGGTCACGGCCACGTTGTCGTCGGCTTCTGGCCAGCTGAGTACGAGACCTGTCGTCGTGACGTCGGTCGCCGCGAGCTTCGATCCTCCTGAGAACGTCGGGGCGAGCGTGTCGAGGGTCTCGACGAGCACCTCGAGAGGCCCCGAGGTGTTGCCGCCCGCATCGGCTGCCACGACCTCGAACGTGTAGGAGGTCGCCGGGGTGAGTCCGGTCGCCTCGTAGGTGGTGGTCGCGCCGCTCACCGTCGCGATCTGCGTGCCGTTGCGACGGATGCGGTACTCGTCGACGCCGACATCGTCCGTCGCCGGTGTCCACTGGAGAGTGGTGGCGGTGCCGGTCGTTCCGCTCGCCGTGAGTGCGGCTCCGACGGGGAACTCCGGAGGTACGCCGTCGATGATCTCGCAGGTGTAGATCTCGATGTCATCGAGGAACCACCCGTAGCTGCCCACGGCGCTGTCGGTGCCGATACGCCACCGGAGCGACACGTCCTGGCTGGCCAGAGCGGACAGGTCGACCACGGAGGCGGTGTACCCACCGCTCGTGCCGACGAACGCCGGGGCGCCCGCCAGCGGGTTGCCGAAGCCGGTGTCGATGGTGCCGTTGTAGCCCTGGGCGACGAACGACCCACCCAGGTCGGCCCACGTCTCGCCTCTATCGATGGAGTACTGGACGATGCCGCCATCGAAGTCAGGGGCCTGGAACTCCCACGCGTGGGCGAAGCGCAGGTACGCGTCGGCCGGCACCGAGATCGGCGTGATGGTGTAGAGGTCCCAGGTGCCCGTGACCGCGACGTTGTCGCCCCAGAAATGCAGGTCCCCACTGGTGGCGTAGAAGTCTCCGTAGTACCAGCGACTATCCGGGCCCGCCGGTGACACCCCCCAGTCGTCGATGTCCGTCTCCGCGTCCTCCTGGTAAACGAACGCCGGCGCCGACCCCGTCACGCAGTAGGGGGCCTCCAGCGTCGTGGGGCCCGCAGGCTCCATGCGCATCTCGGTCGCTGCTACGGCATCCGCGACCTCGACGCAGTCGCTGACGGTGATGCCGTGTTGGTCGACCAGCGTGTCGCAGGCCTGCTCGAGTGCGTCCGCAAGTCCTGGGTAGTCGGTGGCGGAGGTCAGGAGAGAGGTCTGCGCCTCATAGTAGATCTGCAGTGTCTTCGCAGCTCCCAGCCCCGTGATGGTCCGACCGTTGAACGTGTCACCGTCGACCAACAGGTAGATGGCCTTGTTGTTCACGCCGCTGTTGGTGTGGACGCCGCCGTTGTCCCATGCGTCGGGGTCGGTCCGGTCCGTGAACGTGTGGTAGTTGGCATGCCCGATGCGATCCGGCTGCATGCCGAGCGGTGGGTCCGCCATGTCACGGATCGCACCGATGGCCGAGTCCTCGCCGACGAGCCACCGGTTGCCAGGCGTGTCGTCGCCATCGTCGGTCTCGAGGTCGTACAGCTCGCCGTAGAGGTCGGACAGCGACTCGTTGATGGCCCCCGACTGGTAGTAGTAGAAGAGGTTGGCCGTGAACTGGGTCAGGCCATGCGCGAGCTCGTGCCCAACGATGTCGTCGGCGGCGAGCCCGGTTCCGTAGTACATCTCGGCGCCGGTCCAGAAGGCGTTGAGGTAGGGGCAATCGGGATCGGCGGTGAAGTCGTAACACCAGCGCACCGTCGATCGCAGCTCCAGGCCTGCGTCGTTCAGCGAGTCGCGGCCGAAGTGGGCGAAGAGGAAGTCGTACACTCCGCCGGCGTGGTCGTGGGCCGAGTTCACGTCGGCATGCCCGGTCGCAGGGTCGCCCTCGCCACGGACGAACAGCCCGCTCGCGGCGGTGCAGCTCGGCAGGGGATCGCCAGGGTCTCGTTCAACGTCGGCGTTGTCGCACGTGTAGCGCTGCTTCACGGCATGCACGAGCGAGAAGTGCACCACGATGCCGCCCCGGTGTGCATCGACCAGGACGTACTCTCGCAACGAGGGATCCACCGTCGAGGCCACTTCGGTGCGCCACACCAGCCGCGTGGTGGGTAGTCCCGGGCCGCCGAAGAGAGCCCGGTCGAACACCGCCAGCTCCGGCGCGCTGGCCTCGAGCGTGTCGGCGGCGACGTCGGCGTACTTCGCAACTGCGGCCCTGGCGGTCGCCGTCGCGGCGTCAGCCGGGACGGCGGCCGTCACGTCGACGTCGGTTTCCGGCAGGATCTCGCCGGCGACGGACACGATCCGGTTGGCGGCGTCGGTGCGCACGACGAGCTCACCGCCGAGGATGGGGATGCCGTCGAGGGTCTGGTCGAAGCGCACGGCGCTCCCACCGACGTGCGTCAGCGCCGCGGTCGCACGGTGATCGAGGTCCTGGTCCGCGTCCTCCATCCCGAAGGCGCGCTGGTGACGGCGCAGGAACGCACGGGCAGCGACCTCCGGAGCATCCGACGCCCCGACCCCCGCCGGCCGGCCGAGGGTGTTGCCCGGCGCGGCGCCGACGAGACGTGCGAACCCCGTCGTCTCGTGGGCGACGAGACGGACCGGAGCCGAGGACGTGACGCGAAGCGCTGCCGCGTCCTCCATCGCCATGCCCCGGCCGGGATCGGCTGCGGCTGCTGGTGACCCCTCGAGCGTGACCGCGAGCTGGGCGGCAAGCGCCACCACCAGCAGGACAGCACGGAAGGAGGTGATCTCTCTGGACACGAACGACCCGCTCGTTGCGTTCCGGCGCCCGCCCCGCCGATGTACCGAAGTGTCGAAGGTACCTGACGCTGAGAGGTCGCGCGCATACGGCCGGCGACGGCCCGACCGGGCCGCCCGTCCGGGCGGACAGGGTCACTCGGTACCCCCCGAACGATGGGATCGCCGGATGTGTTCGGAACCTCGGGCGCGACAGGGTGGAGGCATCCAACCGAGAGAGGCACGGCGTGAGCTTGGGACTGTTCGTACTCAGGGTCGTGGTCGGCGCGTTGTTCATCGGCCACGGCAGCCAGAAGCTGTTCGGCTGGTTCGGGGGGCCTGGCCCCGAGGGCGCGGGGCAGTTCTTCGACAGCCTCGGGTACCGCGAGAGCCAGAAGATGGCCCGGCTCGCCGGCGCGACCGAGGCGGGTGCCGGCGTGCTCCTCGTGCTCGGCCTGTTCACGCCCCTGGCTGCTGCCGCGATCGTGGGTGCGATGCTCAACGCCGCCGTCGCCGCGCACCGAGAGAACGGACTGTGGAACTCCGATGGCGGCTACGAGTACCCGCTGGTGCTGGCGACCGCGGCCACCGCTCTGGCCTTCGTCGGCCCAGGAGCTGCCTCGCTCGACAACGCGCTCGGTCTGAGCCTGGTCGGGCTGTCGTGGGGCTTCACGGCCCTGCTGCTCGGGCTGGTGGTGGGTGCTGCGACCCTGGCGATGCGCAACGACGAGGTGGTCGAGCCGGCAGGGGTCTCCGAGGAGGAGGACCAGCGACAGGCTGCGTGACGCCGGGGCTGCTCCGTCGCTACGTCCCGCCAAGCCCGAACCTGTCGCGCACGGGGCGGACGAGGGCGTAGCTGACGTAGGACCAGACCGCGGTCGTGAGCATCCCCACCTTCCGCAACGTGCCGACCGCACGGGAGACCTCGTCCTTCTCCTCCTTGGTGCGGTGCCACAGGCCCTCGCACACGAACGCGGTGGTCGGTAGATCGCGCTCGTTGCACAGCGAGTTGAGCGCGGCCTCCACCTTGTACCCGCGGATGTCGTCCGCGCTGAGCTGCTCGAACAGCGCGCGTCGCATCGCACGTTGACCGGTCAGCTTGGGCAGGACGTTGAGGAAGACGGCGTTCAACTCGTCACCGCGGTCGAACAGCCCCATGGACATCGCGACCTCGCCGGAGGCGACCGGGGCGACGAGCGAGTCGACGTGCTCGGGGGTCAGGCCCAACAGGTCCGCGTCGAGAAAGACGATGAGGTCGGCATGGGTCGCGGACGCCCCGGCCGCCATCGCCTGTCCCTTGCCCTTCGTGGCGCAGTCGACGACGCGAGCGCCCCGCCGACGCGCGATGTCGCCGGTCTCGTCCCAGGAGGCGTTGTCGACGACGATCACCTCGTCGACCCGTGTCGCACGCCGTGCCACGTCGACCACGTCACCGACGGTCGCCGCCTCGTTGTGCGCTGCGATGATGGCAGCCGTCGTCACCTCCGCGTCCTCCTGGTGTCCGCGCCCTTCGCCTGGCCCCTCACGGTACCGGCCGACGTGAGCCGCCCCGCGGTCCGACCCCGTTCGGTCAGTCGGTCCAGGCACCTTCCCAGCCGTCGAGGTAGCAGGGCCGCTCGCCGCAGATCTCGATCACGTGTCCGTCCGGGCTGAGGAACGCCGCGATCGACGCCAACCCGTAGACGGTCTCTGACGCGTCCGGGCCGTGGGGATCGACGCCGTCACGGTTGGGCACGTTGTCGACGGGGGGTGGCGTCGTCCCGCGGGTGCGGCCGTCCTCGTCGCGCAGTGGGCCGATGTCGGCAACCACCATCGCCGAGCCGACGTAGGGATACTCCTCGATCCGCTCCAGACCCCAGTAAGCGTTGTCGCCGGCGGGGTGCCGGCCCGGGTCGATGGCCGGGGCGCGCAGCCGCGCCCCGACGGTACGAGCCATCACGTCCGATGCCCAGTTGGTGACCTGGTGATCCCCGAACGCCACGTTGAGGTAGACCTCGTGCGGCGGGGTGTTGGCGTAGGGATCGTCGGTCATGTGGTGGGCGTAGCCGTTGGACTCGGCCCGGTCCCACAGCGTCTGGATGAGCGAGAGCAGCAGCGGCCGCTCGAGCTCGTCGGGGTAGGCGCTGTACATCACGACCGCGTAGGTGTCGAAGTCGATGCTGCGGCGCAGCAACGTCGAGTAGTTCATCGCCGGTACGCCGAGGTGGGCACGGGTGAAGTCGGGAGCCACCGCGGTGAGCGAGCCGCCCATGATCCCGCCCTGGCTGCCGCCGTTGTAGTACAGCCGGCTGGTGTCGATGACCGAGTCACCGTCGACCTGGAACGCTTCGTGGCTGGAGAAGCCGTCCGGGTGGATCATCGCGCGGCCCAGGAACAGGAAGTTCAGCATCCCCTGCTGACCGCGGTCGGCGAGCGAGGGGAACTGGTTGAGGTCGGCCAGGATCGCCAGCGCGTTGGCGATGTCCTCGGTCGACATCCCCGACCAGTCGGTGGCGCAGAACATCAGTCCCTCGTCGTGCAGCTCGTACAGCTTCCAGGTGTTCACCTGGCTGCCGGAGCCGAGCAGCCCGTGCCCGTACAGCGAGGGGCGGTACGTCTTGCCCTCTGCCGCCCCCGCCGGGACGTTGCACGTGAACGGCGCCGCCGCGACGTTGCCGGGGATGCGCAGCGGCGTGTTGTCGTCGAGCCCGGCGAACGCGAACCGTGACCCGGGCACGCAGCCCGGCGCGTCGAGGTAGCAGGGGACGATGACCCGACCCTCGACGCGGCGGAGCACACGCGGGTCGAGCTCCTCCTCGTCGCAGTCGACCGGCGGGACGTCGAACTCGACCCGGCACGGCAGGCTCTGGGTGATCTCGTCGACGACGAACGTCGGGGCGGCACCGGCCACCTCGAGGTCGGCGAGGTTGCTGTCGCCGAGCTGCGCGAACGCGTCGTCACGGATGTGCAGCATCCGCTCCGCGAGGTTGCGTTCCGACGCCACCGTGAAGTCCCAGGCGAGATAGAGCTCCTCTCGCTCGATGCCGGCCTCCTCGAGGACGGTGAAGATGCTCTCGAAGCGCTCGGCACGCGCCCCGTCTGCCGTCCCGTCGCGGAACGCGGCGAAGGCGTCCTGCGCTGCCAGCTCCTCGCCGTCGGCGCCCCGCAGGTTGCGCAGCGCGACGATGTAGCGGGCGCCCTCGTCGAAGTTGACGGCGGGGCGGATGAGCAGCGTGACGTCCTCGACGGAGGCGGGGTTCGCGTCGAGCTCGCTCCAGATGGGGTGACGCTCACCGGTGTCGGCGTTGATGACGACCACGGGCTGGTCGGCATAGGTGTAGGCCCCGAGGTCGAGCAGGCTCACGGGGTTGGTCGCTGCGAACGCCTCTGGCGTGTCGAGGCCCGGCACCCTCGTGACGATCAGCGCCCCGGGGCTGAAGCCGTCGTTGCGGTTGTACGGCTCGGGCCGGATGGGATCGCCTGCGATGTTGCGGGGCATCTGGCGCACGTCGAGCGCCAGTCGCCGCCCCGTGTCGGTGCCTTCGTCCTCGTCGGTGAAGTGGTCGTTGGGGAAGGGGTAGAGGCAGTGGCTGGGGTCGAGCGGGTCACAGCGCCCCGACGTCTCCGTGACGTCGTCGTCGATCGGCCCGACCGCGGCCGGGGCGGCCGCGACGAGCGTCGCGAGCGTGGCCAGCGCGGTGAGCAGCGTGAGCGGGCGTGCAGGCATCAGGGAGCGTTCTCCGGTCCGGGCGGTACTCCAGAGGGTTCGACGCCACGTCCGCCCGCTCCTCCCCGGGCAGGAGAGCGACCCTCGCGCGCCGAAGTCTCCCAGTCCGACCCGCACCCCTCCTCGAGGCGGACCGCCGATGCGCTGGAAGTTCACCCCTGTCGTCCTGCTCGCCGCCCTCGTGGCGTCGACGCTCGCGTTCGTGACTCCCGGTCCGGGGCCGGTCGCCGACGCTGCCGACCGCCCCGAGGTCGCGATCCCCGACGGCGTCGCCTACGCCGGTGTGGGGTCGCGCGACGTGTCGTGGCACCTCGGGGCGTCCGGGGGCCAGTTCGCGGACACGGAACCGCCTGTCCGCGAGGACTTCATCGACCCGCACGCCCACAGCGTGAAGAAGCGCCCCGCCGACGGCATCGCCTCCCGCATCCTCACCCGGGCACTGGTGGTCGAGGGCGCGGACGGCACGCGCGCCGCGGTCGTGGCCAACGACCTCTACCTCCCCAACGACTACCTGCTCCGGCGGACCGCGCAGCTCATCGCCGAACACGACCTGCTCGTGACCGCCGGAGTGAAGGACGGGCCGGTCACGGGCATCACCGGCGACAACCTCGCGATGACCGTCAGCCACAACCACAACTCGGCGTTCTACTCGACCCCGAGCTGGGGCACCTGGATCTTCCAGGACGTGGTCGACCTGCGCTTCTTCGACTACTACGCCCAGCGCATGGCCGACGCGGTCATCGAGGCGGCGAGCGACCTGCGTCCCGTCCGCATGGGCGCCGCCACGGTCCCGTTCAACGAGATCACCTCGCACACCTACGGTCCCAAGGTCGCCGACGACGGCACGCCAGCGGGCCAGCCCTACAGCCACACCACCGGCCAGCTCTCGGTCGTCCGTTTCGACGACGTCACCGACCCGGCCGACCCCCAGCCCTTCATCGCGTGGATCACCCTGGGTGTCCACCCGGAGTGGACCTGGGGCTACGACCTGTTCAACGGCGACATCACGCACGCCACGATGCGCGTCGTCGACCGCGAGCTGGGCGTCACCTCGGTGATGAGCCAGCGCGAGACCGGCTCCTCTGGTCCGCACAAGGACCGTCGGGTGCACGAGCCGGAGGACCGGCGCGAGTTCCAGGACAACGGCTTCGAGCAGCTGGACCGCGGGGCGCGCATCTGGGCCGACGCGGTCCACGAGGCGTGGGACGCGATCGAGACCACGCCTGACACCGAACCGTACGACCCTGCCGCACCGCGCCGCGACGGCCCCCCCATCGATGTGCTGGGGTTCGTCGAGGGCTTCACCGTCGACGTCGCCTCGTTCCGCTTCGCCCCGCCGAAGGGTCGCCCCGTCCCCGGCGTGAGCAACTGCAACACCGCGTCGCTGTTCCACGGCAACTGGCAGCTACCGGTGCTGGGGTTGCCGGACTGCGAGGACAACCCGTTCGGCCTGATGCCGGTGGGGCTCGACGAGGTCGGTGGCCAGGTCGTCGGCACCACACCGGTGGACGAGTACGCCCTGTACGAGCAGCTCAAGGCCGCCGGCGTTCCCATCCCCGAGTCGTACACCGCGACGAAGTTCGGTGCGGTGGAGGAGACCGCCGCGGTCCACATCATGGCGATGCGCTTCGGCGACCTCGGCGTGACCTTCTGTCCCTGCGAGCAGTTCACCGACACGGCGCTGAACACTCAGACGCGGCTCGACCGTGTCGACGACAACGTGTGGCACGGCTGGGACTGGACCACCCAGAAGACCCCGTCGGGGCGCGAGTGGTGCGTCGACAACGGCGACGGCACGTCCACGTGCGCCGACCCGCGCAACCCGGCGGCCGATCTGGCTCCGGTGCGCAGCATCGACGTGGATCGGATGCTGTCCCAGATCCGCAACGACGCCGATGGCTGGGAGGACGACGCCGCCCAGCTGTTCGGCGAGGCCGAGTCGGCCGACCCCGCCAGCATCTACGGCAACTTCGTCCACGAGGAGGCGACCGAGCACGGCTTCGGGATGGTCATCTCGGTCGGTATGGCCAACGACTACTTCGGCTACGTGCCCAACTACCGCGAGATGCGTGCGCACGACCACTACCGCAAGGCGCTCAACGGGTTGGGGCTGCACGGCGCCGACTACCTGGCCACGCGGATGGTGCGGGTCGCCGCATCCCTCAACGGCGGCCCAGAGGTGGAGCTGTCGCCCCACGACCTGGCATACCAGGCCGAGTCCGCTCGGGCGGAGGCCTTCGCCCGTTCCATGGGCGAGCTCGCCCGGGCGTACGTCACCAGCTACGACGCGCGCCTTCCGGCGGACGGCGGTCAGCCTCGAATCGTCACCGAGCCAGGGTCGATCGAACGCTTCGACGCGACCCACGTGAGCTGGGTCGGCGGCTCCAACTACGGCGACATCCCGAACGTCGTCGTGGAGCGCGAGGTCGCCCCCGACGTGTGGGAGCCGTACGCCGACATGCATGGCGAGCTCCCGGTGCGGCTCGACTTCCCCGCGCCTGCTGACCTGCCAGCCGTCGAGTCCGGCACGTTCGAGTGGGTGTGGACGGCCGCGTTCGAGGCGTTCAGCTCGGAGATGGTGCTGCCCGATGCGAGCGGGGCGCCGCAGCGTGCCACGCCGGCGGGGCGCTACCGGTTCGTCATCGATGGCACCCACCGCCCCGCACGGGGCGGCGGGGAGGTCGCCTACCAGCTCGAGTCACAGCCTTTCACGGTGTCGCCTTGGACCGGTATCACGACGTCGGTGACGACGTTGGCGAGCGGTGACGTGGAGGTCGTCGTGGGTCCGACGACCGCGCTCGAGACGGACGGCAACACGTACACGTTCGGGCCCATCGACTACCCCGATGGCTACGAGTCCCCCTTCGACATCCTCAACGGTGACAAGCGGCGCTTCACCTACGGGCTGTCCGACCCCGCACGTCACCAGTTCTACTGCTCGTTCTGCCGCTTCCGTGGCTGGGCCGACACCGGCGATGCGGCGGCGGTCGCTGTGACCGTCACGCGTGCCGACGGCACGACCGAGGTCGTGGATGGCGTGCGCGTCGAGTCCGGTCGGTTCGTCGCCGACGCGGATCTGAGCCCCGGTGACACCGCTGCAGCCCTGCCTGGCCAGGTCGTCGACGCGTACGGCAACACCAACGCCTGACCTCTCGCCCGTCGCCGCCGAGCGGGTCGGCGACGGGGCGCGGACGCCGCGTACGCTTGTCACGGGGCCCGTAGCTCAAGTGGTCAGAGCAGCGGACTCATAATCCGTTGGTTCCAGGTTCGAGCCCTGGCGGGCCCACCACCGAAACAGCCTTCTACGGGCTTTTAGAGGCAGTTTTCGGCCATTTGGCCGATCGGCGTCGAAGCGGGTTCGGACCCTTCGCACACCGTTCGCACACATCAGGATCACCCGGTGGCCGCGCTCGAGCGCGCCGCAGTCCACGGACCGCGTCTCATGCGTACGACGGCGGCCCAGGAGGCGGCATGTGTCCCAGCCGGGCGGCCCGAGGGTGGAACCAACGGAGAGGGCATTCGTTGTCGTCGGGCTCGCGGCTCGCCTCCTGGCAGAGCAGTCCTGGGAGGCATCCCCCGACGCATCGCTCCTATGGGCGTGCTGGGACGACGCTCGCGCGGCCGCGGCGTAGGGCGGGTCTCGGACTCGAGACACTCAAGACATGCCAGCGTCGGCCGCAGCGGAAGCACGAAGGCCGTCACTCGGACGGGTTTTCGTGTTGCCTACGGCGCCTCGGCCGAGGGCCAACGGTTTCGATGGGGGAAGGACGGTATCGCCCTGATGTTTCCTGGTGACAGGCGTTGGGCCTCGCGCTTAGCGTCTGCAGCACCGGGCCGGCTGACCCGATAACGCCCTGTCGACCCGCGAGGGTCTGGCTCATAGCGATGTGTCGCCGGTCCGGTGTTGCGCTGCGGTGTGGCTCAAGAGAGGCATGCCGGGAATCGGTCGGCATCAGGACTGTCCGCCGCGGCGTACTCACCGTCTCCACGACCAGGAGGTGAACCATGACGGTGATGATCGGGATCGACCCGCATAAGCGGACCCACACCGCGGTCGCGATCGACGAACGCGGCAAGACGCTGGATGAGCTGCGGCTGGTGGCTGACCGCAGCCAGGTCGCCAAGCTGCTGGCCTGGGCAGACCGATTCGACGAGCGTCACTGGGCGGTCGAGGGAGCCAACGGGCTGGGGCGGATGCTCGCGGTCGGTCTGGTGTCGGCCGGAGAGCACGTGATCGACGTCCCGGCGACGCTCTCGGCTCGGATCCGCACGCTGGGCGGAACCCCGCACAAGAGCGATGCTCACGACGCTCGCTCAACAGCGCTGGCTGGCCGTCACCGTGACGACCTGCGACC
>JAHWKY010000031.1 GCA_019347575.1 Actinomycetota bacterium
TCATCCCGCTGGGGCCCTCGGCCAGCTTCGGGTTCCAGATCGTCGCCGGCGCCTCGGTCGGCAACGGCGACTGGATGATCCACTGCCACGTCCAACGCCACTCCGACCTGGGCATGTTCACCTTCCTCCACGTCGTAGAGCCGGGCGCCTTCCCCCTCCCACCCGCCGGGTCGATCGACACGCGGGAACACGCCGCCGCAGGCGCCGCACTGGCCCAGACCGGCACCCGCTACCGGGGCGCCTCCCAGCTCCCACCCATCCAGTCGGGCCAACCCGACCTGGGCTACTACTGCTCCCTACCCCTGTCCGCGTGGGACCAGGCCCGCAACGCCACCTGAACCAAACACCGCCACTCGCGCCAGCGTTCCTAGCGCTCGCGCAGTCCGGCTCGTTGGACGCGCAGGGAGGCATCGGTCGCGATGTCCAGCCGCTGGGAAGCTGAGCGCCGTCTCCCCGTGCGCGCCCCGGGCGTCGCTACAGGACGGTGCGGTTCGACATGGCTCGACTGGGAAGCGACGTGGCATCACGATCATCCACCCCACTGCCGTCGAGTGATGGACGTCGAGAACACCAACTCGCAGGGGCGTCGATGAGGCAGTCTACGACCGGATTGTCCTCCCCTGGGACCCACGTCAAGGTCACGCTGTTGGACTGCTCAGGTCACGAGGACTTCGGCATCAAGGTCGACCTGACCGTGCCAAGTCGTGCCAACCGCGCACGTCGCGAGGCTGCCTCAACTGTCCCGGTTCGACGTATCTCGCTGGGTTCGAGGCAGGTTCCTGGACTACGGATCAGGCGGCCGGGGGTTCGAACCCCTCCCAGCGCGCACCGCAGACCCGCGCTACGGCGGCGGTTTCGCCGTACAGTGATCCACGAGTTGCGAGCGCGGCCCGGTCGCCTGCCCCGGCCGCAAACGCGTCAAGCTCCCGAGCGAGATGGTCTCATGCCACGAACCGAGACCTGGAGCGCGCGATGGAGTACCGCACCGCCACCATCCACTGGGACACGATGTCCGGATCGGGTCGCCCATCGACCCTCCACGACGTGGAGGTGGCGCTCGAGGTGGGCTGGGTGCACGTGCGCCACGAGGATGGCGAGACGAGCTACCCCGCCAGCGCCGTCACCCGGATCGAGTGGGGCGCCGCTTCGGGGCCTGGCATCGGCTGAGCTGTGTGCATCATGACCATCGCCACACCCTGGAGTCGCGATGACCAGGCTCGAGTACAGCGTCACGATCCCACGTGGACCATCCCTTCAGGACCTCCAAGACGTCCTCTCCCGTCAGCTGGATCCCATCGTGGTCTCCGAGCTGGAGGGGATGAACGAGTTCCTGGTCGCGTTCGAGGGCCACGACCTCGACGAGCGGCGCGACGACGTGACGGCGCGGCTCGAGCAGGCACTCCGCGACAGGTTCGGCGATGGGTTCGCCGTCATCCAGACGCGGGTCGACTAACCGGCCCCGCCAGTCAGGTCATCTCCCGGGGGTGACGATCCCTCGGGCGATGTGCCCGCAGCAACGTGCCTCATCGTCGACGAAATCCTCGACGAGCTCGATGGTGCCATCCTGATCATCGAACGTCAGCCGCAGCCGGTCGTCGAAGCGCTCGCGTCGCCGTAGGCGGTCAGTCAGAGCGCGGAGCTGTGGCCGGCGCCGCTCGGCTGCACTCGGGTCGAGGGTGCAGGCGAACCGATCGGTCGTTCCGGCGTCGTCCATCTCTCCTCCCAGACCTCGTGTACGTCGGACCGTACGGGTCGTGACGTCGATCTCAAGTCGGGGCTCCTCTTGCACGACGAGGCCCGGACCGGTCGGCGCAGGAGCCGGGCTCCGCAGAAGGTACGCGTTGTACCCGGTACCATCCCGCGCAGTGCGGCGGTTGAGCCGTCGCCGAACACGATCCGAGCCCGCCGGTCCACGTTGGATCTCGCCCCTCGGAGACGATCCCCGGCTGCAGCCCGCTGCGCCTCCCATCGCGTGTTCACCACACACGCGTCCTCTCGCCCCGCTGCCACGCAGCCCCACGGCGACCGGGTGCTCACCCCACGAGAACCCTCGGGGGTGACCTGCAAGACCCGTCCCATGACGGGCCCACGGAGCAACCTTGAAGCTTCCCTTCGCCGATCTCGGCGTCCCCACCGATCTCGTCGAGCGACTCACCGCCGACGGCATCACCGACCCCTTCCCGATCCAGACCCTGACCCTCGCCGACGCCTTGGCGGGTCGCGACCTGTGTGGGCGCGCCCCGACGGGTGCCGGCAAGACACTGGCGTTCGCGATCCCGTTGGCGGCGCTCGCCGGCCGGGCGCGGTCGGGCCGGCCACGTGCGCTGGTGCTCGTGCCCACGCGTGAGCTCGCGGCGCAGGTCGCCGAGGCCGTCCGGCCGCTCGCCGAGGTCCGGCAGCGTCGGGTCGCCACCTTCTACGGTGGCACCGACCTCCGTCGGGACCTGCGGCACCTCGCACGGGGCGTCGACATCATCGTTGCCACGCCCGGCCGTCTCGCCGATCTCGTGCGGCGCAACAACTGCGACCTGAGCGACGTCGACCTGGTGGTCGTCGACGAGGCCGACCGTATGGCCGACATGGGCTTCCTACCCGAGGTCAAGCGACTCCTCGATCGCACCTCGAACCGGCGTCAGACCCTTCTGTTCTCGGCGACCCTCGATGGTGATGTCGACGAGCTGGTGCGTCGCTACCAGAACGAGCCGGTGCGCCGACACGTCGAGCCGGAAGAGGATCTATCCGACGTGCGCCACGTGTTCTGGCTCACCGAGCGCCACGACCGCCGGGGACTGACGGCCGACATCGTGCGCCGGTCGGGTCCGGCGATCGTGTTCACCCGCACCAAGCACGGGGCGGATCGGCTCGCTAAGCAGCTGAGCCAGGCCGGCATCTCCACCGCAGCGATCCACGGTGACCGCAACCAGCGCCAGCGCGAGCGCGCGCTGGCCGACTTCACCGAGGGACGCGTCACCACGCTGGTGGCCACCGACGTCGCAGCCCGGGGCATCCACGTGGACGCCGTTGGGGTCGTGATCCACTACGACCTACCCCGCACGGACAAGGACTACCTCCACCGCTCCGGTCGTACCGGCCGGGCCGGGGCGGCCGGCCTCGTCGTCTCGCTCGTCGCCGGAGAGCAGCGTGGGACCGTCGACCGCCTCCAGCGGACGCTGCAGCTGCCTCGTGGTCTGCACCAGCTCGACCTCGACCTGATCACGACCGGTGCGCAGCCGGCTCCGTCCACGAGCCGCGAAGGTCAGAGCCACCAGCGAGTGGGCCGCGACCGCACGACCTCGACGCCACGGCGCCGGAGCAACTCCAACCGGACACGAGGTGGCGCCCGAGGTCCGCGACGTCGGAGCGCCCGTTCCTGAGTTGGCCGATGACGAGTCGGGCCGCCATCGCGAGGATGAGCAGGTGCCTTGGCGAGACCTGAACCGAGAACGATCGTCGCGAAGTAGACGACATGACCGGGTTCACGATCGTCAGCCCCACGTGCGGCAAGCGCTCGGAGGCGACGGGAAGGTGCGAGGGCACCGGACGTCGAAGACATCCCCTCATCGGGGAGGATCGGGGGGGCCACGTGCGATCGTTCAGCAGTCTGGCAGCGCTCGGTGTGGTCCTGGTAGCCACCCTCGCACCCACATCGCCGGCCCCGGACCGCGACACCGAGCCGCCGGAGATCGTCGCCGTCGGCGCCCCGGCGGCGACCACGCTCCGCGCCGGTGAGGTCCTCGAATTCTCCGTCGACGTCCGCGGCGACGCCGACCCCTCCATCGCTGCCGTCTTCGAGGACCCCTACGGGCGCGAATGGACGGCTATCTGGGACTGGACCGATCACTCGGGCGACGTCAGCGAAGGCAGCGCCAAGGTCTACATCGGTCAGCACACCCCACCGGGCCGTTACGAGTTCGTCCGGATCGTGACGTACGACGTCAACGACAACGGCGCGTCGTACCACCGGGACGGGACCGTGACCTACCACCCCTCGGGTGCCAGCGGCTCGCACGGGTTCACGCTCCCTGGCTTCGAGGTCGACAACCCCACGGCGGACACCGAGGCGCCCCAGCTCCACGACGTCACCCTGGCTTCGTCCACGCAGATCGAGGTGGGTGACCTGGTCGCGTTCGAGTGGGACGCGTCCGACGGCGGCGGCGCCGGGTTGGACCGGACCACCTTCACCCTCAGGGACGCGCGGGGCGGCACCGTGTCCGTGTCCGGGCGCGATCCCTCGATGCTCGCCCGCCGTCACTCGACTGAGGTGTGGCGCGCCGGCGAGTACGTCGTCGACAACGTCCAGGTCGTCGATCACGCGTGGAACACGGCCACCTACCACCGCGACGGCACGGTGACGACCGAGCCGGGCGGCGCCACCTCGATGCACGATCTCGACCTCGCGTCCATCTCGATCGAGCTGTCCAACCCGGACGAGGACGTCACCGCCCCGCGCCTCGTGCGGGTCGAACCCCCCTCCGACCGATCCGTGCGGTGGCGCACCCTGGTCGAGTTCACGATCGATGCTGATGACGGCAACGGCCTCGGCCTGTGGTGGGGGGACTTCGAGCTGACCGGTCCGGGTGGCCTGACCCTCACCACGTTCAGGGACTCCGAGGGTCGGTGGCTGGCGTTCCCGTACGACGCCTACCCGCCGGGGCTGTACCGGGTCACGTCCGTGACGCTGGTCGACGGCGCTGACAACCGCGCCACCTACCACACCTCGGGCGCGGTCACCCCAGAGCCTGCGGGTATCGAGGCACCCGCGAACCACGCGATCGATCTCAGCCACGCCGTCATCGCCCTGGGTGTGCCCGACACCGTCACGAGCCTGCAGGTACAGCCGCGTGACGCGGCGCTGGCGGTCTCGTGGGAACCTCCGGACGACGACGGCGGGGCGACGATCACCGGCTACGACGTCACCGTCGACCCTGCGGGGATCGAGCGTCACGTCGAGGACGCGACCGCGGTCGAGATCGGCGGTCTCGTCAACGGCGAGGAGCAGACGATCACCGTGACCGCGGTCACGCACCGAGGCTCGGGCCTCATGGCTTCGGGAACGGGCGTGCCCTCCCCGCCCCCAGCAGCCCCGGCATCCGCATCCGCGGCCCCGGGAGCGGACGTCGGGTCGGTCCACGTCTCCTGGCAGCCGCCCGCCACCCAGACCCCCGCCGCCTTGCTCGGCTACGAGGTCGAACGGGACGGCGAGGTGATCGCCTCCGTCGGACCGGAGCAGCTGGCATTCGACGATCACGACCTGACACCGGGCCAGCCCGTCACCTACCGCGTCCGGGGCGTGAACGCGGCGGGGCCCGGGGCGTGGTCAGAGGCCGCCTGCACGCTCCCGTTCCCGTGGTTCGGACCTCCCACGCTGACCGCCGCGATCTGCGGGCACACCTGAGCCCCGATCCAGCCGGGTTCGTGGACGCCCTCGGCGTCGTCGGGATGGTGTGGCCTAAGTTTCTCGCATCGGCAGTGAGGCGACGTCGACGGTGGTCACGCTCTTCCTGTGCGGTGACGTGATGCTGGGACGCGGCATCAACCAGATCCTGCCCCATCCCGGAGACCCCACGCTGCGCGAGGGCTACTTGAAAGACGCCCGCGGCTACATCGAGCTCGCCGAACGCATCAACGGGCCGATCCCGCGCCCCGCCGACCCCACCTGGCCATGGGGGGAGGCGATCGCTGAGCTCGATGCGGCGGACGTGCGGGTGATCAACCTCGAGACCTCCATCACCCGCAGCGACGACTTCGCCCCGGGCAAGGCGGTCCACTACCGCATGCACCCTGACAACCTCGCGGGTCTGATGGTGGCGCGCCCCGACGTGTGCGTGCTCGCCAACAACCACGTCCTGGACTTCGGTCGCGGCGGGCTGGCGGAGACCCTCGAGGTGTTGGGAGATGCCGGGCTGCGGACCGCGGGCGCGGGCCGTGACCTCGACGCGGCACGACGGCCTGCTGTGGTACCGCTCGAGGGCGACGGCCGCGTGCTGGTCTTCGGGATCGGGATGGCGTCCAGCGGCATCCCCGCATCGTGGGCCGCCGGTGTCGAGGTGTCGGGCGTGCGGCTCGTCGGGCCGTCGACCCGGACGGCGGCGGACGTCATCGAGGACGTGCAGCAGCACGCGCGCGCCGGAGACGTCGTCGTGGCCTCGATCCACTGGGGCTCGAACTGGGGCTACACGGTCCCCGCCGTGCACGAGCGGTTCGCTCGGGCGTTGATCGACGGCGGCGTGGACGTGGTGCACGGCCACTCGTCGCACCATCCCCGCCCCATCGAGGTGTACCGCGACCGGCTCATCCTGTACGGCTGCGGGGACTTCATCGACGACTACGAGGGGATCAGCGGCTACGAGGACTACCGCGACGACCTGCGGCCGATGTACCTGGCGACCCTCGACCCGGGCACCGGTGCGCTGAGGCGGCTGCGGCTGGTCGTGCTCCAGGCGCGGCGGATGCGGCTCGAACACGCCACCGACGTGGACCGCGCCTGGCTCACGGGCACCCTCGCGCGGATCAGCCGCCGGTACGGGAGCCGCGTCGTGCGCGGCGCCGAAGGGCAGCCGGTCCTCGACCTGCGATCTCCACGTTCCGATGGTGGCACCTGACCCGTCGACCAGGCACGGGTCACCGCCCCGGCCCCCGCGACCTGACCAGCGCACCCGTCAGCAGCAGCGCCCCGAGCACCGCCGCCCAGAGCCCGCCACCGGTCGTCGGTAGCGGGGGTCGGGGCGCTGGCTCGACCCCAGGAGGAGATCCGGGGTCCGGGGCGGGAAGCTGGACGATCTGCTGGAACGTGGGTCGGTTCTGCCACGGGATGTCGGGCACCGAGGTGATGCCCGCCGGGATGTGGACGATGGCGTCGTCCTCCCACGTGCGCTGCCACGCCTCAACGTCGCCGCTGCCGAACTCCGCCTCGAGGTCGGCGATCGCCGCTGCGAGTGAGGCCCAGACGTCGGCTCGGCACGTCTCGAGGTCACCGCCCCCGCAGTAGGTGCGGTGGAACCGGTCGGTCACCGGTTCACCAAGGACCTGGCGCAGGTCCTTGTGCAGCTGTCCCCACGCCCCGAGGTTGAACGCCGACCCGAGGTGCAGCTGGGGCGGGTCGTGCAGGTCGATGTCGAGCGCGGTGAACGCATCGGCGGACCCGGCGGCGAATACGGCCGCGATCAGTCGCGGCCACCACGCGTCCAGGATCACGATGGCGGAGGCGTGGTCGTAGGTGGTCCCATCCGGGCCGAGCTGGCGCTGCCCACCGGATCGGTCCCAGGCCACGAGCAGGTCCCACATCTGCCCCACTCGAGGGTCCGCGTCGCCCGGCGGTTGGGCTCCGAGGAGGCGGCGCAGGAGCGGCAGCAGCTCCTGCGCACGCAGGTCCGTCGTCGCCGCCTCCGCCATCACCTCGACCGCCTCGGCGAGGGTGACCCCTCCTCGCTCGACGAGCGGGTCGGTGCGGGCCTGCAGCAGCTGGCTGCGGTGGACGGGCCCGCTCGTGAAGTGGCGGTCGTCGGTCCAGAAGGCGGGAGCCTGACGGTTGTTCCAGGAGATGATCCAGCCGCGGTCGGGGTCGAGGTCCCACGGCAGCTCGTCCTTGTCCAGGAAGTCGCTCCAGTCGCGCTCGCCGGTGCCCCACGTCGGCAGGTAGGGATCCACGCCGGGCGACCGGCGCGGGCAGCGGCACGAGGACTGGTAGCCGATGTGCTCGTCGTCGACGTAGAACCAGTTGAAGCTGAACTCGTTCCAGTCGCCGAACGCCTCGCGGAACGCTTCGAACCCGCGGGCCATGTGCGAGGTCGAGTTGAGGAAGTGGAACGACGGGGCGGACTGGGTCTCGCGGAAGTAGGTCGAGCGGTACACCGCCACTGCGACCGGGGTGCCGTCCTCGAGCGTGCCGCGGGCGATGAGGGGGCCGTAGATGGGTGAGCGTTCGACCCGCCAGGACAGCAGCACGTCCTCAGGGTCCTCGGGTGCTCCCGCTGCGGTCGGCACGGCGATCTGGGTGTGGTTCCAGCCCTCGATCGGGAGGCACTCGCCGTCGTGGCGGTGACCCGTCGAGTCGGTCGTCGGCTCGCCTCCGTCCGGCTCGCACAGGACGAGGATGAAGGTGTCCTTGGCGTCCGCCCTGGAGGTGGTGGCCGACCACGCGTGGTCGGCGCCGCGGCCGATCTGCACGTAGACGTCGATGCCGGCGAACCCGATCCCGCGCACGTCGATGTCGGGGCCGTGCACGTCGGCCTCGGTCAGCAGCTGGGGGACGAAGTAGCCGGTCTGCGGCCCGAAGACGGCGAGCGGGGTACCGGTCGCGGTGCGGTCGCCCGCGACCAGCAGCGCGTTGCTCGCCCCGCTGAAGTCGAGGACGAGCGGCCCGAACGGGCCTTCCACGACCCGGGTCGGGACCTTGGACTCCACCGCGTCGAGCACGTCTTCGAGGCTCGGTGTACTCGACTCGATCGGTCGGAGCGAGGCGCAGTCGATCGGTGGGACGGCTGCGGGGTCCGGCTCACCGAGCGTCTCCGGTGACATGTACGGGAACGGGTCGGGGGTGGTGACGGGTGCCTCGGCGTCGTCGGCGAACTTGAGGTCGTCGAACACGGCCCGGGCTCCGGCGGCCCCGAGCTCGTCGGCCATGGCGTCGATGCCGCACAGGTTGCGCAGCTCGCCACCGCCTCCTCCGCCGAAGATGCCGCCCACGAGCGAGGCGATCGCGACGATGTCCTCGAGGACGAACGGCTCCGGCACCTTCTGCAGCGCGGGGTACTCGGCCGGCAATTTGCTCGGGTCGAGCTGCGCCTCGGCGACGTAGGCGTTCACGCCCGCGATGTAGGCCTCCCCGTCGGCGCGGATCTGGCGTCCGAGCTCGCCCGCCGACTCGTCGGGGATGGTCTGGGCGGTCAGGTCTCCCTCGGTGTAGGGGGCGACCGCGAGCTGGTCGCGATCGGTCTGGATGTTGAACGGCGTCGGGCCGACGAACTCCGAGAGCCGTGCTCGGCCGGTGTGCCGCAGGATGTCCATCAGGAACAGCCGGTCCTCGGCGGTGGTGTAGCCCTTGGCGAAGAACGTGCCCTCGCGCGTGTCGCCGACGATGTGCGGCACACCGTGGCTCGCGTCGCGGATCACGACCACGTCCGCACGCCCCGCCGGCGCGTAGACCTCGCCGATGTCGTCGGGAGCCACGCCGAACGACGCGTCCTTGAAGAGCGTGTCGAGGTCCGCCTCCGCCAGCCCGGGGGAGGCGTCGAGCAGGGCGGCGTAGATCGGCAGCTGATCGGCGACGTGCGCAAGCCGGGGGTCGCCACGGTCCCCGGCTTGCCAGCGGAACTGCTCCTCCGCGTTCAGCACGCCGTCCTGTCCCGGAGGGAGCAGGTTGCGGAAGCCGGTGGCATCGCCGAATCCCCGGTACCGACCGTCGATCTCCTCGGCCACGAGAGGAGCGGGAAGCGTGGTCACCGCCGCCGCGGCGGCGACGATCAGCGCGAAGGTCCGCATCCCCATCCGGTGCAGGAGTAGCACAGCTCTCGACCCCCCTGTCCGGCTGACCGTGTTGGCTCGTGCGGGACCGGACCGGAGCCGTCACTTTGGGGGTGAAGTTGCTCAGCACCAGCCCCCGATCACGAGGAACGCTGTGCGCCGACTCCTGCTGTCCGCCTTCATCGTGACCGCGCTCTTCGCGGCCGGTTGCGGAGACGCCGACGACGGCGTCGCCCCGGACCCCACGGAGACCGCGACGGCGACGCCGGCCCCCACGGTCGCACCGACCGAGACCGTCGCCCCGACCGTCGAGCCGACGGCGACCACGCCCACCGAGCCGACCCTGGCGATGACGACGTGCGAAGCCGACCGCTTCAGCATCGATCATCCCCGGGACTGGGCGACCAACACCGGGGACGCTCCTCCCTGCCGCGCGTTCCACCCCGACGAGTTCGGTCAGATCGAGAACGAGGCCCTGCACTACGCCGTGCGCCTCTACATCGACCCGGTCGAGTTCGATCGCGTCGCGAACTCCGACGAGCAGCACGAGATCGTGACCCGCGAGGACACCGAGGTGGATGGTCACCGCGCCATCCTCGAGGAGCGTGTCGAGAGCGGGCAGGGACTGGCGCCGGAGGGGACGCGCACGTACGTGTACGTGATCGAGGTCAACCCCGAGGAGACGATGATCGTGGCGACGTACTCGATCGGCGACACGGACTACGAGCGTGACAAGGACGTGATGGACCGCATGGTCGACAGCCTCGTTTTCCTCGCCTGACCGACGCCCGACCGGCACGCTGTCGCCGGTGACCACCCCGATCCGCATCGACGATCCCGCCGACCCGCGGCTGGACGACTACCGCACGCTGCGGGATCCCGAGCTGCGCAAGCGCTACGAGAACAAGGTCGGCGTGTTCATCGCTGAGGGCCCCAACGTCGTCGCCGAGCTGCTCCGGTCAGACTACGGGACGCGGTCGGTGCTCGTCTCGGACAAGCGCTACCAGCGCCTCGACCTCGATGGGCTAGCCGCCCCCGTCTACCTCGCCGACCAGGACCTGATCGAGGAGGTGGTCGCCTTCCCCCTGCACCAGGGCGCCGTCGCCGTCGGGAACCGTCGACCGCTGCCCTCCCCGGACGAGGTCCTGGACGGGGCTCGGACGGTGGTCGCGCTCGAGGAGATGAACGACCCCGAGAACATGGGGGTGCTGTTCCGCAGCGTCCGTGCGCTGGGCGGCGACGCCGTGCTGCTCGGCCCCCGTTGCTCCGATCCGCTCTACCGACGCTGCGTCCGGGTGTCGATGGGGCACGTGCTGCACGTGCCGTTCACGGAGACGGAGGACCTGCTCGGCACGCTCGCGGATCTCGTGACCGTCGCGCTCGTCACCGACGGCGACGTCGAACTCGAGGAGCTCGCCGCCGCCCGACCCGAACGCCTCGCCCTCGTCGTGGGCGCCGAGGGAGCCGGACTCAGCCAGCAGATCCAGCGCGGCGTCGACGTCCGCGTCCGCATCGCGATGTCGTCGCGCGTCGACTCCCTGAACGTCTCGGTCGCCACGGCGATCGCGCTGCACCGGCTGCGGTGACCCGCCGTGAGGACGACCGTACTACCGTCTCGGGCCATCCGTCCCCGCAACTGGAGCATCCCGTGACCCTCCGTGTCGTGCAGTGGAGTACCGGCAACGTCGGCCGCAACGCCCTCGTGGGCATCGACGCCCGGCCCGACCTCGCGCTCGTCGGTGTGTGGGTGTCCTCCGATGCAAAGGCCGGCAAGGACGCCGGCGAACTCGCGGGCCTCGACCGCGAACTCGGCGTGGCCGCGACGACCGACGCCGAAGCGCTGCTGGGTCTCGAACCGGACTGCGTTGTCTACACCGCGATGGCGGACGACCGGCTTCCCGAGGCGATCGACGACCTCGCCCGGATCCTGCGCAGCGGCGCCAACGTCGTGTCCAGCGCGCCGGTGTTCCTGCAGTTCCCCGAGGACGTCGCTCCACCCGAGCTGATCGCCCCGGTCAAGGAGGCGGCGCTCGAGGGCGGCGCGTCGCTGTTCGTCAACGGCATCGATCCCGGCTTCGCCAACGACGCGTTGCCGCTGGCCATCACCGGCATCAGTGAGCGCATCGACCAGGTGCGCTGCCTCGAGATCCTCAACTACGACACCTACGACCAGGGCAAGGTCCTGTTCGAGATCATGGGCTTCGGCAAGCCGCTCGACGAGACCCCCCTGCTGCTCTACCCCGGCGTGCTGACCCTCGCCTGGGGCAGTGTCGTCCGTCAGATCGCAGCCGGGCTCGACGTCGAACTCGACGAGGTCGAGGAGTGGTACGAGCGCCGACCCGCCACCGCCACTATCGAGGTCGCCGCGGGCACGGTCGAGGAGGGCACCGCGGCCGGACTGCACTTCGAGGTCCGCGGCAAGAAGGACGGTCGCGACGTCGTCGTGCTCGAGCACGTCACCCGGCTCCACAACGATCTTGCCCCCGAGTGGCCCCAGCCCACCGGCCAGGGCTGCTACCGCGTGGTCGTGACCGGCCAACCCAACTACACCGTGGACCTGCAGCTCCTCGGCGAGGACGGCGACCACAACACCGCGGGTCTCAAGGCGACGGCGATGCGCCTGGTGAACGCCATCCCTGCGGTCGTGGCGGCGGAGCCGGGGCTCGTGACGGCGCTCGACCTGCCGCAGGTGACGGGGCGCGGTCTGGTCAGCTGATCTCGATGTCGGCGTCCGCCTCGGACGCGACCTCCCAGGCGTCCCACTGCTCCTCGTCCCACAGCTCGAGCTGGTCCAGGGCGCGGATCGGCGCCCAGCTGTGGCGGTGCAGCACGCAGGCACCGTGCCGGCGGAGGGCTTGCTGGTGCGGCGGCGAGGGGTAGCCCTTGTTCGACGCGAACTCGTAGACGGGAAACGTCGGGTCCTGATCCGCCATCAGCGTGTCGCGGGTCACCTTCGCCACGATCGACGCCGCCGCGATCGAGGCCGAGTAGGCGTCGCCGTGGACGATGCGTTCGTTGGTGGTGCCGTAGCCCGCCAGGAAGTCCCAGTTGCCGTCGATGAGCAGCACGTCGGGGCGCAGCTCGAGCGCATCGACAGCGCGTCGAGCGGCGAGCCGGATGGCATCGCTCATGCCCAGCTCGTCGATCTCGCCGTTGGAGGCGTGACCGATGCCGATGGCCTCGGCGAAGCCGTGGAGGCGCGTGCACAGCTCCTGCCGACGTTGCGGGTCGAGCGCCTTACTGTCCCGGAGCTTGTACATGCGTCGCGCGGCCGGCAGCACCACCGCGGCGTAGGTCACCGGCCCCGCCCACGCCCCGCGTCCCACCTCGTCCACACCCGCGACGACCGCTCCCTCGGCCCACCAGAGCTGCTCGTGCTTGATCCCCGGGACCAGGGGAAGGCGACGACCACGGCTCGTGGTCGTACGTCGGTTGCTCGCGGGCAGGGCCATCGGCCGGAAGCTACCGGACGAGGGATGCACCGTCGCCAGAGGGTGCGGTGTAGGCGCCGAGCCAGTGGTGGAGCCCGTCGACGGGCATCGGCCTGCCGAGGAACCACCCCTGGGCGGCGTCGACGCCCAGACCCGCGAGCTGATCCCAGGTCCGTCGATCCTCGACCCCCTCGGCGACGGTGTGCAACCCCATCTCACCGGCCAGCGTGACGACGGCTCGGACGATCGCCTCGCCGTCGTCGTCCAGCGTCATCACCAGCGAACGGTCGAGCTTCAACTCATCGGCGATCAGGCGACGCAGGTGGGCGAACGAGGCGTACCCCGCGCCGAAGTCGTCGATGGAGACGTTGACGCCCAGACCCACGATGTCCCCGAGCACGGCCCGGCTGCGTTCGAAGTCCTCGACCATCACCGACTCGGTCACCTCGACACGGAGCAGCTCCGGTGACAGGCCAGCCGCCTGCAAGGCGCCGTGGACGACGGTGGGCAGCTCGGGGTCCATCAGGTCGTTGGCGGACAGGTTCACCGCGACGGGGATGGGGACGGACAGGCGCGCGGCATCCCCTGTGGCCGTGGCGAGGCACCACCGGGTCAGGTCACCGATCAGACCCGCCTGCTCGGCCAACCCGACGAACTCCAGCGGCGACACCGGCCCGAGGGTGTGGTGGGTCCAACGCGACAGCGCCTCGACCCCGACGATCTTGCCCGTGCGCAGATCGGCCTTGGGTTGGTAGTGCAGCTCGAGTTCGTTGCGGGCGATAGCGTCGCGCAGGTCCGAGGTCAGCCGCAGCCGTCGCATGTGCTGATCGTCGTGCTCTGGCTCGTAGACGCAGATCCGTTGGCTGCTGGCGGATTCCCCGGCGATCGCGGCGGCGACCGCGCCACGACGCAGGACCTCCGACGGCTCGTCGGTCGCATCGATGACCACCACACCGACCGCGACCTCCGGATCGACGCGCAGGTCCCCGACACGGACGGGGCGCAGCAACGTGTCGTGGAGCAGCCGTCCGAAGACGGCGGGTTCGAAACGGCCGGGTGTCGTCACCGCGAAACCGCGGTCGCCGATCCGCGCAACGACACCCCCCCGGCCCGCGACGTCGCGCAGTCGCGCCGACAGCTCGAGGAGCACGGTCGACGACACCGTCTCGCCGAACGCCGCGCTGAGGGCGCCCATCCGGTCCAGATCGACGGTCGCGAGCATCGCCGCGTCACCCTTGTCACGCATGAGGTTGCGCAGCCCCCGCCGGTTCGGCAAACCGGTCAGGGAATCCGAGTGGGCGAGGCGGTCGTTGGTGTCGGCCTCCTCCCGCAGACGCTCCACCAGCCGGTGCTGCGCGAGTGCGCTGCCCGCGTGACGAGCGAGGTCGGTCAGCACGTGGACGTCGCCGAGGTCGAAGCGGTCGGCGTCCGATCGGTTGTCCAGCACCACAAGCACGGCAGGTGCGCCGTCGCCGTCGCGGACGGGGACAGCGATAGTGTCGTGGGGGCGACCCTCGCCCCGACGACGCAGGGACGTCGAAGCGGTGCGGCCCACCTCCTCTGCGGCCATCCGGACGGCGTCGTAGGCCTCGACGGGCACGTCGAGCGTCGTCGCGGCCCGGCCGAGACCGAACTCGGGAGCCCGGAGCGGGTCGTCGTCGAACCCGTCCACGACGAGCGCGACCCCTCGGGCGTTGACGAGATCCCGCGCACGCTGCAGCAGCGTCGAGCGGACCTCGTCCTCGGTGGGGGCGTGGTGGAGGTCCGAGACGGCGTCGTCGAGGAGCGACAGACGGTGCGAGCGCTGCGTCGCCGCGCCCACGAACCGCACGAGCAGGGCGAGCAGGATCACGAAGGTGCACGCGGCCGCAGCGACCCAGGGCTCCAGCCACAGCGCCGCGACCAGCGTTATGCCGCCGGTCGCGGTCAGGAGGGCCGTTCCCGCGCCCAGCTGGCCCGCGAGGCGGGCGGTTGTGACCGGTACACGGCCGGACACGGCCCGGATCACCGCGAGCACGGCGAGGTACGACGTCGCGTTGGCGGCGATGGCTGCGACGACGATCGCGAGCAGGTTCCGCGGCTCCACGGCAGCGGCGTCGACGCGGAGGACCGCCACCAGCGCGAGCGCGACCGTGGCCTCGAGGACGGAGGTCGCGGCGTTGAAGGCGCTCTTGCCCCACAGCCGCGGCCGGTGGACGTTGACCAGTAGCTGGCCGACCCCCAGGCCGATGATCAGATCGATGGGATCGCTGAGGGCGAGCCCGAGGATGAGCGCGAAGTCGTTGAGGGTGGTGGTCACGGCCTCGGAACGGATCACCGCCGCGGCAGGGAGCAGCCCGAGTCCCGCGCGGATCAGCGCGATGGCCCACCACGGCAACTCGTAGGGCCGGTCCGGGAACGGGCTCGCATCGGCCAGCATCCACAGGACCGCTGCCAGCCCCAGGAACAGGACCCCGAGCAGGGTCACCGCCAGCGCACGACGGCCGTCCTTCGTAGGCGTCGCGTGCTGGTGCTCGGTCACGGCTTCCACGCAGTTCCTCGGGGCGTGCCGGATCGGTCGGCTCACACGCCGGTCCTTGGCTACGTCGGCAGGTTCGGGGGCCGAGTTGACCGCCCCCTCGAACTGCGCCGGAGTCGTCCTCGCTGCCGCGGCGACGGTTCTACCATCGTTTCCCGTGACCTGGGACCCCGCGCAGTACCTGCGCTTCGCGGACCACCGTGCCCGCCCGGCCCTCGAGCTGCTCGCGCGGATCGAGGCCGAGACGCCGGCGCTGGTGGTCGACCTCGGCTGTGGCGCCGGGAACGTCACCGTGCAGCTGCGTTCGCGGTGGCCCAAGGCACGTATCGTCGCCATCGACTCCTCCCCCGAGATGCTCGAACGGGCCCGTCGCGACCACTGGGAGCTCGGAGTCGAGTGGGTCGAAGCGGACGCGTCGGTGTGGCAGCCCCCCGGCGACGTCGACGTCATCTACTCCAACGCGCTCGTGCACTGGCTCGACGAGCACGACCGGCTCCTCCCGCGTTGGCTGGGGTACCTGGCGCGGGGTGGGGAACTGGCGATCCAGATGCCCCGTAACCACGCCCGCCCCTCGCACACGTGCGCGCTCGAGGCGGCCGCGGCAGGTCCGTGGGCGGAGCGCCTGAAGCCTCTCCTGCGGCCCGAACCGGTGGCATCGCCCCGCACCTACCATCGCCTGCTGGCGCCGTTGGCGCAGCGTCTCGACGTGTGGGAGACCGACTACCTGCACGTGCTGACGGGCGAGGATCCCGTCGTCGCGTGGACCCGTGGGTCGCTGCTCCGGCCCCTCCTCGCCGCGCTCGACGAGCCCGAGGCCGCCGCGTTCGAGGCCGAGTACCGGGCACGGATCCGCGCCGCCTACCCCCCCGAACCCGATGGCACCTTCCTGCTGCCGTTCCGCCGCCTGTTCCTGGTCGCCTCACGGGGGGACTAGTCCCAAGGTGTGATCGCGATCTGGCCCTGCTTCGCCATCCAGCGGGGCCAGCCGCGATCCGTTCACTAACAGGAGCAGTTCCAGCGAAACGGCAAACCCGTCGCGAGGCGGGGACGCAAAGCCACGGGACCCCGTCGGGGTCGGCCGGGTCACCGAAAGGGACGGTCATGCACCATCGCATCCTCGTGGTGGACGACGACGCCTCCATCCGCGACATGCTCGAGATGGTCCTCACCCTCGAGGGCTTCGAGGTCCACACCGCCGCCGACGGGCTCTCCGCGATCGAGCAGGCGAAGGCGCTCAAGCCGGACGTGATCGTGCTCGACATCATGATGCCCGGGCTCAGCGGGCGTGAGGTCGCCGAGCTGCTGCGCCAAGCACCGCAGACCGCTGATACCCCCATCATCTTCTGCAGCGCCCTCGCCGGCTCCGATGACGTGTGGGCCGGCTACCAGGCCGGGGCCACCTCCTACGTCTCCAAGCCGTTCGACAACGCCGTCATCATCAGCGAGGTCCTGAACGGCCTCGCGGCCGCGCACATCCCAGGGGTGGCGTGATCGTGGCTGCCTCCTCGATCCGACGCCCTGCCCGTCGCATCGCGATCGCTGCGATCGCCGCGCTCCTGGCGGTACTCCTGCCTACCTCGACCGGTTCCGCGCTCCTACCGGTTGTGGTGGCCGCCAGTGATGCGCTGGATGCCGCGGCGACCGCCATCGCCGAGGCCGGCGGGCAGGCGATACGTCCGCTCGGCGGCCTCGGCATGGTGGCGGCGGACCTGCCCGCCGATCGCATCGGGGTGCTCGAAGGCGACCCCCGCATCGCCGCCGTGACCCCCGACATCGCCCTCGAGGTCTCCTCCGGGGACTTCACGGTCGACGGCTCGGCGGCCCTCGGCACGATCGGACAGCCGCAGGCGGCAGCGGACGGCCACGTCGGTGCGGGTGTAGGGGTGGCGATCCTCGACACCGGCGTGCACCCGCACTCCGACATCGAGGGTCGCCTCGTCGCCGCGTTCGACGTGTCCGGTGAGGACGATCCCGACGACCACTACGGGCACGGGACCTTCATGGCCGGGCTCGTCGCCGGGACCCGTACCGGCGCCGCTCCGGGCGCCCACCTGGTGTCGGTCAAGGTCGCCGGCGCCGACGGCACCACCACGCTGTCGCGCGTCATCGAAGGGCTCGCGCTCGTCGACAGCGTCCGCGACAGCCTCGACGTCGACGTCCTCCTGGTCGCGCTGAGCGCCCCGGCCCACTCCGGCCGCGACCCCCTCGAGATCGCGCTCGAACAGCTCTGGGCGCGCGGTCTGATCGTCGTGGTGCCTGCCGGCAACGACGGTGGACAGGTGGGGACGCCGGGGTCGGCCCCCCACGTCATCACGGTCGGGGCGTTGGACGACGCCGGCACCGTGTCGGCTAGTGACGACTCGATCCCCGTCTGGTCGTCTCGCGGTGGTCGGGCACACGCAGCCGACAAGCCCGAGCTCGTCGCACCTGGGGTGTCGGTCGTGTCACTTCGGGCCGAGGGCACGACGCTCGACGCCGATCATCCCCAGGCGCGGGTGGGCGAGAGCTACTTCCGCGGCTCGGGTACGTCGATGTCCGCGGCGCTGACGGCCGGGGCCGCCGCAACGGTCCTGGGCGCGTCGACGGGGCTGTCCCCGGACGGTGTCAAGGGCCAACTCCTCGAGGGTGCCGCCCCGGCACCTGCGGGCGCGGCACCAGCGCGAGGCGTGCTCGACGTCCCCGGCGCGGTCGCGTCGCCGCCCGTCACCGGGAACGGCCGTCACGCCGCCGTCCCCGACCTCGACCAGGTGGCGGGTCGTGCTGGTCTGCCTCGCGCTGCGGCCGACGTCACGTCCGATCAGTCCGAGGCCGTCGACGTCGCTGGCTGGCGCTGGGCCGAAGGCGAGTGGACCGGTTGGCGCTGGGCGGGTTGGCGCTGGGCGGGTTGGCGTTGGAGCGGTTGGCGTTGGAGCGGTTGGCGTTGGAGCGGTTGGCGTTGGAGCGGTTGGCGTTGGAGCGCCGCGACGTACGGGCCGCCCGCGTGAGACCCCTCGACGACGCACCTGCAGCCAGCGGGACCGTCGCCGCCACGCCGGTCGATCCCCGCCGCTACGTGCTCGCGTGGATCGGCTTCGGCATCGTGGCCCTAGCCTGGGCGACGCTCGCGCCGGTCCAGCAACCTCCCGCAACGTGGTCGGTGGCCGCCGTCCTGCTCGTGGCGACGGCGGTGGCCGAGTTCCTCGAGGTCCGCCTGACGACCGACGAGACCAGCAACGCGTTCACGCTGGGCGAGTCCGTCGTCGTCGTCAACCTCCTCATGCTGCCACCCGCCGTCGCGCTGTCGGTCTCGCTGCTGGGCCTCGCGATGGCGCAGAGCGTGCGACAGCGCGACCTGCTGAAGGTCGCTTTCAACCTCGGCCAGGTCGCCGTCGGGATGGCGGCGGCGCTCGCGGTCCTGGGGACCGTCGCGCGCCCCGACCTCCGCCTCGACGGGCCGGTGCTCGTCGCCGCCGGTGGCGGCATGGTCCTGTACGCCGTGGTCAACGTCGTCGCCATGTCCGGTCTGGTCTCGATCCTCGCCCACGACTCCGCCATCGTCGCCATCCGGCGGCACGGCGTGCACCTCGTCGGGTCGATCGTCGGGAACACCGCCGTCGGCATCCTCGCGGCGGTCGTGTGGGACCTGCGCCCCGAGCTCATCGTGCTGCTGCTGGCTCCACTCGCCGCGATGTACGTCTCCTCACGCGGGACGTTACGGACCATGGCGCTGGTGACGGAGGTGCGGTCGGAGCACGCGCGGCTCGAGCGGATCGTGCAGAACGCCTCCGATGGCATCGTCCTGCTCGACCGCTACGGCCGCATCGAGCTGTGGAGCAGCGCCGCCGAGCGCATCCTCGGCGTTCCCGTCTCCACGGCGGTCGGTGGGATCGGTTCCGACGTGTGCGGTCACCCGACGATGCTGGCTCTCGCCACCACCCCAAGCACCGTCGAGGAGACGATCACCCGCCCCGATGGCGCCGTGCGCGTCGTCCGTGCGGCTCATCGCCCGCTGGTCGACGATCGCGGACGCGTCACCGGTGACGTCATCGTGGTGCACGACGTCACGCGGGAACGGGAGACCGAGGCACTCAAGGCCGACTTCGTCGCGCGGGTATCCCACGAGCTGCGGACGCCGCTGACCCCCATCAAGGGCTTCGCGCACGCCCTGCTGGATCGGGGGGACCAGGTCGACGCCGCCCAGCGTCAACACGCCCTGGCGTCCATCGCTGCCCAGGCGGACGAGCTGGGCCACCTGATCGAGGATCTGCTGCTCGTCTCGCGCCTCACCGCGCAGGACGTGGACCTGTCCGGCGAACTCTCGGTGGAGCCGGTGGAGGTGGCCGAGCTGCTCGACGGGGCCCGTAGCTGGTTCGCGACCCAACACCCCGAGCGGGCCGCGTTCGTCCAGGACCCTGCCGTGCCAGGTGCCAGGGTGCTCGCCGACCCGCACCGTGCGAGGCAGGTGCTCGGACAGCTCCTCGACAACGCGGTGAAGTTCTCACCCGCCGACAGCGCCGTCGACGTCGAGGTCCGGACCGGCGACGACGGGACCGTGCACCTCGATGTGTGCGATCGCGGTCCCGGGGTTCCCGGTGACAAGCGCGAGGAGATCTTCGAGCAGTTCCACCGGCTCGAGGCACCGATGCGCATGACCACCCGGGGCGCCGGGATCGGGCTGTCCATCGCGCGTGCCTTCGCCGAAGCGATGGACGGGGCGGTGACGGTCACCGAGCGCGACGGCGGTGGCTCGGTCTTCACGTTCTCGTTGCCCACGGTCTCCTAACCTCGGCTCACCCGGCAGCGAGGAGAGCCGTGAGCGTCATCGTGGGGTTCGTTCCGACCGCCCAGGGTCGGGCGGCCGTCGCGGCGGGCATCGAGGAGGCGAGGCGGCGGGGCACACGGCTGGTCGTGGTGAACTCGATGCAGGGGGACGAGCGGTCGGAGCGCTTCGTGGCGCTCCGTGATGCGCTCGAGGAACTCCGTCGCGAGCTCGCGGCGTCGGGCGTCGAGCACAGGGTGCACGACTACGCCCGCGGCAACTCGCCTGCGGAGGACCTGGTCGCGGCGGTCGCTGCCGAGGACGGCGAGCTGATCGTCCTCGGCCTGCGCAAGCGCACACCCGTGGGCAAGCTCGTCATGGGCAGCAACGCCCAGGAGATCCTGCTGGCCGCCCCGGTCCCGGTGCTGGCGGTGAAGGCCGCGGGTGAAGGGGACTGGTGAGGTCGTCGGTAGACTCGGCGTCCACCGACCGCCCGGAGCGTGCATGCCCCGCGTCGCGATCGACGTCCTCCTGAAGCCCGAGATCCTCGATCCGCAGGGTCGCGCCGTCGAGCGTGCGCTGCCGGGGATGGGCTTCGACGGTGTCAGCCACGTGCGCGTGGGCAAGCACCTCGAGCTGGACGTCGATGCGGATGGGGACGAGCTGGTCGCTCGGGTGGAGAAGATGTGCGCCGACTTCCTGACCAACCCCGTCATCGAGTCCTACTCGTGGCGTGTTCTCGACGGCGGCGGGGCGTGAGGGGCGCGTGAGGGGACAGCGCACCGCTCCGCCTGGCCCCGGCGGCGTGGGTGACGGCCTGCCCAGCCTCCCCACCGGCGAGCCCGTCCTCCACCGCTGGTTCGTGATCCTCATGCTCCTGCTCGTCCCAGCCGGCATCGCCGTCACCGCGTGGGCTCTGACCAGCTTCGGCCGCCCCGAGGTCGATGCCGCCGCGCGGCGTCCTCCCGGCGTGGAGGGCGAGACCCACGATCGTGGCGAGGCCATCCTGAACCAGGACACGACCACGACTCCCGGCCCCGCCTGCTTCGCCGACGTCGGGCTTCGGGGAGATGCCTCGGCGCGAGCCGCGCTCGCGCGGGCGGCCGGATCGGCCTGTCTGCTGCTCGAACGCCCGCGGTTCGACACCGCCCGCGTGGGCCTGGAACGGCTCGCAGTCCAAAACGGGTTGCTACGCATGGCCGTGTTCGAGCTCACCGGGGTCGACAGCAGCGCCCGCGTCGATGACGGCCGGCCCATCATCGAGCTGAACGCGAAGTTCCAGTTCGAGGACGCCACACGGGCGGCACCGGCGATCATCCACGAGCTGACGCACCTCGGTCAGGATCTGGTGCCGACCCCCGTCGTGGCGGCGGACGAGCTCGTGGCGGTCGAGGCCCAGCGCGCCGCGTGCGAGTTGCTGACGTTCGGCGACGACCCCCCGCGGGGCTGTCGCGACGCTGCGGAGCTGCTCGACAGCGAACGACCCATCGAGGAACTCGAGGGAGCGGGCTACCCCTTGCTCCCGCGGCGAGGAGGGTGGCGATGAGGATCGGGGTCGTGACCTTCCCGGGGTCGCTGGACGATCGTGATGCGCTCACGGCCGTCGCGACTTGCGGGGCCGAGGGGATCCCCCTCTGGCACGCCGATCCCGACCTGCGCGGCGTCGACGCCGTCATCCTTCCGGGAGGCTTCAGCTACGGCGACTACCTCCGGGCCGGTGCCATCGCCCACCGTGCCCGCGTGATGGAAGCGGTCGCCGCGTTCGCTGAAGACGGCGGACCCGTGCTGGGCATCTGCAACGGCTTCCAGATCCTGTGCGAGGCGCGTCTCCTCCCGGGCGCGCTGCTGCGGAACCAGGCGCTGCGGTTCGTCTGCCGCCCCGCGGGCGTCACGGTCGAGCGCTCGACCCCCTGGACCCGTGCGGTCGAGGTGGGCAGCACCCACCGGCTGCCGGTTAAGCACGGCGAGGGCCGCTACCACGCCGACGCCGAGACCCTCGACCGCATCGAGGCCGCCGGTCAGGTCGTGTTCCGCTACGCGCCGGGCCACAACCCCAACGGCTCCGCCCGCGACATCGCGGGCGTGTCCAACGAGGCCGGGAACGTGGTGGGCCTGATGCCCCACCCCGAGCACGCGGTCGATCCGCAACTCAGCGGAGGCACGGGAGGTCGCCCGGTGTTCGACAGCGTTAGACAGGTGGTGGCGGTGTGAGCGAGATCACCGCCCCAGCCTTCCCCGACGACGAGCAGCTCGACGAGCCCCGAGCGCGCGAGCTCGCCACCGAGCTGGGTCTCGCCTCCGACGAGTTCGACGCCATCGTCACCACGCTAGGTCGGCTGCCGTCCGTCGCCGAGCTCGGCATGTACTCGGTCATGTGGTCCGAGCACTGCTCCTACAAGTCCTCCAAGGTCCACCTCGGGGGACTGCCCACCGAGGGGCCGCAGGTCCTCGTCGGACCGGGTGAGAACGCCGGCGTGGTCGACGTCGGTGACGGCCTCGCCGTCACGTTCAAGCTCGAGTCCCACAACCACCCCAGCTACGTCGAGCCCTACCAGGGCGCCGCGACCGGCGTCGGGGGGATCATCCGTGACATCCTCACCATGGGAGCACGCCCCATCGCGGTGATGGATCCGCTCCGCTTCGGCCTGCCCGCGGACCCTCAGCAGCGCCACCTGATCGATGGGGTCGTGCGTGGCGTCGGTGGCTACGGCAACTGCGTCGGCGTCGCCAACATCGGCGGCGAGGTCGCCTTCGACGACTGCTACGCGGGCAACCCCCTCGTCAACGTGCTGTGCATCGGCGTGCTGCCGCAGGACCGGCTTCAGCTCGCCAAGGCCGAGCGCCCCGGCGACGTCGCCGTGCTCCTGGGCTCGGCGACCGGTCGCGACGGCATCGGCGGCGCCTCGGTGCTGGCGTCGGCCGAGTTCAGCGCCGAGGGCGAGGACAAGCGCCCCAGCGTGCAGGTCGGCGACCCGTTCGCCGAGAAGCTACTCATCGAGTGCTGCCTCGAGCTATACGACCGCGATCTGCTCTCCGGCATCCAGGACATGGGCGCCGCGGGCATCGCGTGCTCGACCGCAGAGATGGCGTCGAAGGCCGACCTGGGCATGCGCGTCGATCTCGACGCCGTGCACCTGCGCGAGCCCGACATGGAGTCGTGGGAGATCCTCTGCTCCGAGTCCCAGGAGCGCATGCTCGCGCTCGTCTCCCCCGATCACCTCGACGAGGTGCTGTCCATCGCCGACAAGTGGGGCGTGCCCGCATCGGTGATCGGCGAGGTCGTCGGCGGCGACCGGCTGCTGCTCGAACGCCGCGGCGAGGTCGTCGGGGACGCACCGGCCAGGTCCCTCGCTGACGAGGGTCCCACGTACCACCGGCCGCTCGAACGCCCCGCCCACCTCGACGGCTACACGGCCACCGATGCGGAGGCGCTCTCGCTGCCCGACGAACTCGAGGCGTTCGTGCTGCGGTTCCTCGCGAGTCCCAACATCGCATCGCGCCGCTGGGTCTTCGAGCAGTACGACGCGCTTGTGGGATCGGGGACCGTCCTGCCGCCCGGAGCCGCGGACGCCGGCGTCGTGCGGTTGCCCGGATCGCGGCGGGGGGTGGCGTGCGCCACCGACGGCAACGGGCGCTGGTGCGAGCTCGATCCACGCGAGGGCACCCGCCGGGTCGTGGCGGAGGCCTACCGCAACGTCGCTTGCACCGGCGCCCGCCCGCTGGCGACCACGAACTGCCTCAACTTCGGCAACCCCGAGCGTCCCGAGATCATGTGGCAGTTCGCCGAGGCCGTCGCCGGGCTCGGCGAGGCTTGCGCCGAGCTCGGCATCCCCGTCACCGGCGGCAACGTCAGCTTCTACAACGAGACCGCCGGCCAGGCCATCCACCCCACACCCGTGGTCGGCGTGATCGGCGTGATCGACGACGTCGCTCAGGCGGTGCCGCTGGCGTTCCAACGGGAGGCCGACGTCCTGATCGAGCTCGGCCCGGCGGCGGCTGCCGGACTGGCGGGCAGCGAGTTCCAGCGCGTCTCCGGCGCCCCGCTCGGTGGCCGCATCGCCCCCGTCGATCTGGCGGCCGAGGAGCGCCTCGCGGGCGTGCTGCTCGACCTCGCCCGTCACGGCACGAGCCGGAGCGCGCACGACGTGTCGACCGGCGGGATGCTCACGACACTCGCCGAGTCCGCCGTCGCCGGTGGCGTGGGCGTCGCCTACGAGTCGCCTGCCGTCGCGACCACCCAGGCGCTGTTCGGCGAGTCGCCCGGCCGCGTGCTCCTGACCGTGTCCGCCGACGCCGTCGGTGACGTGCTCGACCGCTGCGCCGCGGCGGGGGTCGGAGCGCGCGTCGCCGGGACCGTGGGCGGTGACCGGTTCCGGGTGGACGGTCTGCTCGACCTGCCACTGAACGCGGTGCGGGAGGCGCTGGAAGGCGGGCTCGCAGCCGCCGTGGACCCCCCTGCCTGACCGCCGGGCGTCCGGTCGGCCGGGGTGGGGAGTGGAACTCCCACACCGCGACCGGTCACACTCCGCCCGGAGCCGGTGAGTGCGCGGGGGCGCCCCCACCCGACCTGTCCCCTCCGATCCAGGAAACGATCGTGCCTCTCGTCCGTACCGCTCGCCGGGTCCTCTGCGGTGTCCGTGAGGCGACCCGAGCGCCAAGAGCCCACGCTCGTGCCGACGCCGCCCGCGCCGCCGCCGAGGACTTCCTGAGGCAGCGCGCTGACGAGGCTCGCGCCTCGCTCGAACACCGCCACGCAGATCGCGACGCGGACTGATCGCCAACGCTGCGGTCGACCGGGCGCCCCGTACACTCGGGCCGTCGCCTCGACCCGGAGCCGCTCGTGTCGCCGTTCCCCGGCGTCTCACCGGAGCCCGACCCTCCCGACCACGACCTGCGGTACGACGACTCGCCCCGCGATGAGTGCGGTGTGTTCGGGGTCTACGCGCCCGGCGAGGACGTGGCTCGGCTGACCTTCTACGGGCTGTTCGCGCTGCAGCACCGCGGCCAGGAATCCGCGGGCATCGCGGTCTCGGACGGCAGCGGGATCGTCGTCCACAAGGACATGGGCCTGGTCAACCAGGTCTTCAGCGAGACCAGCCTCGCGGCGCTCCAGGGGCACGTCGCGATCGGCCACACGCGCTACTCGACGACCGGCTCCTCCAGCTGGGACAACGCCCAGCCGCAGTACCGCGAGACCCCGGCCGGCGGGGGTGTCGCGCTCGGCCACAACGGCAACCTCGTCAACACCGCCGATCTCGCGCGTCGGCTCGACGTCGCCCCGACCAACGACTCCGAGCTGATGACCGCCCTGCTGGCGCGCGAGGTGGACGTCTCGCTCGACGAGGCCATCGCGCGCATCGCCCCGACGTTCGTCGGGGCGTACTCGGTCGTGGTCATGGACGAGGATCGGCTCTACGCGTTCCGTGACCCTCACGGCGTGCGCCCGCTCGTGATCGGTCGGCTCCCGCGGGGCGGCTGGGTCGTCGCGTCGGAGACCTCCGCACTCGAGATCGTCGGGGCGCACTACGTCCGCGACGTCGAGCCGGGCGAGGTCGTGGCCATCGACGAGCGTGGGCTGCACGCGCGCTCGTTCGCCGAGCCCCGACCGAACTTCTGCCTGTTCGAGTGGGTCTACCTCGCCCGCCCCGACCACCGCCAGGACGGCACGAGCGTCTACGCGAGCCGTCGTGAGATGGGTCGCGTCCTGGCACGCGAAGCGCCGGTCGAGGCCGACCTGGTCATCCCCGTCCCCGACAGCGGGACCGCGGCCGCCGCCGGCTACGCCGAGGAAGCCGGGCTGCCCTACGCCGAGGGACTCGTCAAGAACCGCTACGTCGGCCGCACCTTCATCCAACCGACCCAGTCGCTACGCCAGCTCGGCATCCGACTGAAGCTGTCGCCCGTGCGCGAGGTGATCGACGGGCGCAGACTGGTGGTCGTGGACGACTCGATCGTCCGCGGGAACACCTCGCGTCAGCTCGTGCGCATGCTGCGCGAGGCCGGGGCGGAGCGCATCCACATGCGCATCACCAGCCCCCCGATCCTGAACCCCTGCTACTACGGCATCGACATGGCGACGCGCGCCCAGCTCGTCGCCTCCGACCTCACCGTCGACGAGGTATGCGAGTTCATCGGGGCGGACTCGCTCCACTACGTCAGCCTCGACGGCCTCATCGGGGCGACGCCGACGCCTCGCGAACGTCTCTGCCGGGCCTGCTTCGACGGTGAGTACCCCATCGCCGTACCGGGTGAGCACGCCGCGTTCGCGGCCGAGGGCCTGTCCGAGTCGCCGGTCGAACTCGAGGAGCGCCGCCTCGCCGATGCGCGTGAGGGACGACCCGTCGAGGAGTGAGCCGCTCGCATCGGCGGCCGCACCCGTCCGCGTCCGTCCCGCTCGGCGTCGCGGTCGCGGGTCAGCCTCCGGGCGTCCCGATGTGGAACATCTGCTGGCCGCCGGTCGCGACGAGGCGGCCGTCCTGGGTCCACACCGACCCGTAGCCGCCGAGGACACCACCGATCCCCACGGGAGATTCGGTGGACGACAGCAGCCACTCGGCGTCGTTGGCCGGATGGTGGAAGCGCACGGCGAGGTCCATGCTCGGTGCCGCGAGGTAGGGCCCTTCGTGCGCCATCGCCGCCGCCGGAGTCACGAACGTATCGATGAGGATCAGGGCACGGGCCGCGTCCACGAACGGATCATCGAACGTGGCGCGGGGACGGAACCGCAGCCACGTCCGGTACAGCGGGTGCATGATCGGGCGCTCGTCCCAGCGGCCCGTCCACGAGACGGGTCGGCTCTCCACGTTGTGCCAGAACGGGAACGGGGCGTCCTCGCCCTCGTGGATCTCCTCGGCCGATCGCACCGCCAGCGGCTCGGGTACGTCGGGCATCTGGGCCGCGTCGTGGCTCAGGTCGCTCGGGGACGTCACGATCCACGTCATCGCGTCGAGCACCGACGTGCCGTGCTGCGTCACCGTCACTCGTGACGAGTGCGTACGCCGGGTGCGCCGCAGCGTGGTGACCTCGAGCTCGATCGTCTCGCCGGAGGTCGGCGGCGTGAGGTAGTGGCAGTAGTAGGCCGCCGGACGTGGCAGATCGGTCTCCGCCGCTGCGGCACGCAGGACGATGGCCGACAGGTAGCCACCGTTCGGCGTCGCGAAGTCCCAGTCCGGCGACAGCTTCGCCGTGTAGCGGCCGTCGCCACCCACGATGGTCGTGTCGTGCTCGAGGTCCCCCACGAAGTCCCCTCCCCCCGGCTCATCTGGTCGCCACCCTGGGACGGTAGCTTCACGACGTCCCGGCAGCAGGAGCACGGTGAGCGACGAGCCACTCACCTACGCCGACGCAGGTGTCGACCTCGACGCGGCGGAGCGGTCGGTCGAGCTGATCCGCGACGCGGTCGCGGGTGCCCAGCGCCCCGAGGTCCTCGGGAGCATCGGCGGGTTCGGGGGCCTCTTCGCACTCGACCTGACGCGCTACCGCGAGCCGGTCCTGGTCAGCTCGTCGGACGGCGTCGGCACGAAGGTCGACCTCGCGCGACGGCTTGGCCGCTACGACACCATCGGACAGGATCTGGTGGGCATGGTGGTCGACGACCTCGTCGTGACCGGCGCAGAGCCGCTCTTCATGAACGACTACCTCGTCGTCGGACGGCTCGATCCATCGCGCGTTGCCGCCATCGTGCGGGGCGTGGCCGACGGCTGTGAGCTCGCCGGCTGTGCCCTCGTGGGTGGTGAGACCGCCGAGCACCCGGGACTGCTCGAGCCCGACGAGTTCGACCTCGCCGGCTTCGGTGTCGGCATCGTCGACCGTGACGCGATCCTCGGTCCGGACCGGGTGAGCGTCGGCGACGCGATCGTCGGACTCGCGTCCAGCGGCGTCCACGCCAACGGCTTCAGCCTCGTGCGACGCATCATCGAGGACCTCGACCTCGCCGATCCGCACGGCATGAGGCGTCCACTCGGGGATGTCCTGCTCGAACCGACACGGATCTACGCGCGCGACTGCCTCGCGCTGATGGAGGCGCTGCCCGTCCACGCGCTGTGCCACATCACCGGCGGGGGGCTGCCCGGGAACCTGCCGCGCGTGCTGCCCGAGGGGGTCGGGGCGGTGATCGACACCACCGCGTGGCCGCGCCCCGACGTGTTCGCCTTCCTCGGCGAACGCGGCCACGTACCCGACGACGAGATGTGGCGCACGTTCAACATGGGGGTCGGCATGGCCGCGATCGTGCCGGCCGACCGCGCCGACGACGCGTGTGATCTCCTCATCGACCGCGACTGCCCGGCGTGGCGGATCGGCGAGGTGACCGCCGAAGCAGGGGTCAGCCTGGGGTAGACGCGTGCGCCATATCCCGGAAACCACCGCCACACGCGGGTTCCTCGGAACCCGCGAGGAACCCGCGTCTGCGGTGGTTTCCTCAAGGCACGTTGGCGGTCCCCGCGGGGCGAACGCGACTACGCCCGCCACAGCCTCCGCAGGCCGCCGACCTGCGCCATGCGCCGTTCCGCGACACGCTCGGCGGCGACCTCGGTGTTGACGCCGTGCTCGTCGGCCAGGTGGAAGATCTCGCGCAGCGTCACGCCGATGTGCTCGGCCTTCGCCAGGGACCGGTCGGGGTTGTAGCCCGCGGGGTTGAGCTCATCCGAGACGTTGATGAGCCCGCCGGCGTTCACGACGTAGTCCGGGGCGTACAGGATCCCGCGGTGGCGGAGCCGCTCGGCATCGGCGAGCGGCTCGCTCAACTGGTTGTTGGCCCCACCGCACACCGCATCGACCTGTAGCTCGGGGATCGTGGCCTCGTTGAGCACCGCCCCGAGCGCGTTGGGCGAGAGCACGTCGGCATCCACCGCGAGGAGGTCGCCGGGGTCGACCACGTCGACGGGGAGGCGGTCCGCCACGCCCTCGATCTTGGAGGTCGATACGTCGGCGACGGTCAGCTTCGCCCCGTCGTCGATGAGGTGCTCCGCCAGCCGCGCCCCGACCTTGCCCAGGCCCTGGACGGCGACGTGCTTGCCGGCGAGCGTCGGCTGGCCCCAGAGCCGCTCGGCCACGGCCTTCATGCCGACGAAGACGCCGTACGCGGTGAGGATCCCCGAGTCGCCGCTGCCGCCATGGACGGTGTCGGCACCGGTCGCCCACCGCGTCTCGCGCCCGACGATCTCCATGTCCGTGGGGTAGGTACCGACGTCGCAAGCCGTGATGTAGCGTCCGCCGAGGCTGTCGACGAAGCGGCCGTAGGCGCGCAACAGCGGTTCGGACTTGTCCGTGGCGGGATCGCCGATGATGACGGCCTTGCCCCCGCCGAGGTCGAGACCCGCACAGGCCGCCTTGTAGCTCATCGCCCGGGAGAGCCGGAGCACGTCGACGAGCGCGTCCTCCTCGGAGTCGTAGGGGTAGAAGCGCGTGCCGCCGAGCGAGGGGCCCAGCCGGGTCGAGTGGATGGCGATGATGCAGCGCAGCCCACTGTCGGGGTCGGAGCCGTAGACCACCTGCTCGTGACCGTCGAGGTGCGCGAAGGGGCCGTTCACGTGCTCTCCAGCAGGGGACCGGGATGCCGCCAGGGTACCGCCGTGCCGCAGCGTCGAGCCTGGTGAAGGTCGCTGGTCGGCTCCGCTACCGTCTCACCATGGTGCCGCTGGCCTACCTGCGCGCGTTCGAGCCGCTCGACGAGCTGCCGAACGACGACCGGACACGTTGGCGTGCCTACGTCGATCGTGGTGACGGCATCACCCTCGGGACGGCGCTGCAGACCGAGGCACGGGTCGCCGCGGTCCGCGTCCTCACCGGGCGCGACCCCGCGGTCGCCGAGACGGCGCTGGTCCGCCGCGTGAACGGTGACACCTTCATCTGTCCGATCGACCTCGAGCTCCGCCTCGCCGTGGCGCTCGTCACCTTCCGCGAGATGCTGCCGTCGCAGGTAGCGGACTCGTTCGTCGCCGAGGAGGAGGCCCGGCGCGCGCTGGACTCCATCGCGTCGGCGGCACGGGCGCCGCACATCCGGGAGGCGTCCTGGTCGGTCCCGTTGCACTGGTTCGTGCTGTTCGATCCCGACGAGCGCCACTTCGTCGATCCGCCCGAGGCGGCCTCGCCGCGACTGAGCTACCTCACCAGCGCGACGGCGGCCGTCACGCGCCTCGAGCGGGCGATCGAGCTGGTGGACACGTTCTTCGAGGACGGCGAGGACGTGCTCAACGTGCTCGCGGACCTCGGCGAGTGGCTCGACGACTTCCACCCCGCGTCGATCGTCGAGCTCGACTACGGCACCGTCGCCGGCCTGGTCCCCAAGCAGGCGCTGGCTGCCGACCGCACCTGCGAGGACCTGTGGCATGCCATCGACCGGTTGGCGGAGGGCGACCTCATGAGCGCGGCGGCGTTCTACGGGGCGGCACGGAGCCGGTGGGCGCGTCTGGAGCACAAGCAGCAGGCGAGCTGAACGACCGGACCCCCCCTCGCTGCCCCAGGTGTCTAGTGCGATGGGGCCAGCCGTGATGGTCGTGATGCGCTATAGCGTCCGATGAGTCCCATCTGCACCATGTGGGTGCTGTTCCGTCCGTGTCGGTGCCGTCCTGCGACGGTGTGCTGGCCGGCCGATCCGACGATGCGAGAAGGTGACCCACGTGAGCGAAGAGGTGCGTTCGGACGTCGAGGACGACGAGCTGCTGACGCCAGGGGAGGTGGCACGGCGGTTCGGCGTGGACCCCAAGACCGTCACCCGATGGGCCTCAGCCGGCAAGCTCAGCCCACTTCGCACGCTCGGCGGCCACCGCCGCTACCGCGCCTCGGAGGTCGACGCGCTACTCGAGCGCAGCGTCCGTGGCGAGACCCCGCAGCGCAACGGTCGCGCCTGAACCGCGGGGCGGTCACGCCGTCGTGAGCCGTTCGAACCGACGGGGCGTGATGTTGCCGCCGGATACGACGACGGCGACGGGACCGTCGACGCCTTCGTGCTCCAGGAGCGCCCCGAGCGCGCACGCCCCGCTGGGCTCCACCTGCAGGCCCAACGTGGAGTGGATGAGCCGCATCGCCGCGACGATGGCCATGTCGGTGACACCGAGCGCCCCCTCGGCCCGGTGCAAGAGCACCCGCAGCGGCCGCTCTCCGATCGCCGTCGTCTGCTGACCGTCCGCGATCGTCCGCGGCACCGGCACGGTCACCGACCGGCCGGTCCGTAGTGCCTGGCGAGCGGACGTGCGCTGCTCTGGCTCGGCCCCCAGGACGGTCACGTCGGGCGGCGTCGCCAAGCTGCACCCGGCGAGCAGTCCCCCACCGCCCATCGGGGCGATGAGCGTCGCGATGTCAACGTCCGTGTCGGCGAACAGCTCGAGGGCGATGGTCCCCTGACCCGCGATCGTGGGATCGTGGTCGTAGGGCGGGATGAGCGTCGCCCCGCGTTCCTCCGCGAGCTGGGCGCCGAGCTCCTCACGGTCCTCGGCGTAGCGATCGTAGGTCAGCACCTGGGCGCCGTGACGTCGGGTCGCGGCGACCTTCTCCGGCGGGGCGTCGTGCGGCATCAGGATCGCCGCCGGCACACCGAAGCTCGCGGCGGCGATCGCCACCCCCTGGGCGTGGTTGCCCGACGAGTACGCGAAGACGCCGCGTGCACGAGCTTGCCCGTCCAGGACCGCGATGGCGTTGTAGGCGCCCCGCAGCTTGAACGACCCGCCGCGTTGCAGGTTCTCGGCCTTGAGCAACACGGGCACACCGGCTAAGCGGTCGATGCCGTCCGAGCGCAACAGCGGAGTACGGCGCGTGACCCCCTCCAGTCGCGTGGCCGCAACCTCGACGTCGGCTCGCGTGAGGCCGTCGTGAGCTGGGCTCAGACGTCGCCCACCTGATCGCGGACGTCGTCGGCGAACGCACGGCCGAACCATGACCCGAGATCGCGCAGCCGCCGGCGACGCTCGCCGGGGTCGGCCTCGGCCACCCACTTCGGTGCCAGCTCCGTCGCGGTCTCACGAGCGAGCGCGCTGATGTCCTCGCGACCGATCCATCCCGCCAGGCTCTCGAGCTCCTTGACGCCTTCGAGCACCGACTCGGTGTTGTTCGACCCGAGGTAGGCGTCGACCAGGCGCTGCGGGGACTTCGGATCCTCGTCGAGTAGGATCGGTGCCGCGTGCAGGACCATGTTGATCAGACGTTCGTCGTGTGCCTCTCGCACGAACTCGGCGAGCCGCTCGAGGCGCTCCTTGCCCGCACCGAAGCGATCGCGCTGCAGATCCTTGAAGTCCTTGCGGAGCTTGCGCAGGCGCTTGTTGGGATCGACGGGCTTGTACGTCGGCACGGGGCTTCCCGGTTGTGGGGGCGGGTGGAGCCTAGTGCCGCGCACGCCGCGGGTACCCGGGAAGCTCAGTGTGGATCGCACTGCTCCTCGGCGTAGGTCTGGATCTCGTCGGCTGCCGCACGGACCTCGTTCTCGTCGATCGCGGCGGCATCGCCCTCGGTGTACCGGCGGGCGGCATCGACCAGCGTCTCGAGGGCTGGTCGGATGTCGTCGGGGGCGTCCTCGAGGGCGGATGTCGCGTGGTCCAGCGCCTCGCCGTAGTCACCGTCATCGACGGCGTCGGCTGCCTGGGCCGCATCCACGCAGAACTGGGCGAGGTCGATGCCCTCCTGTACCTCCTCGGCGCCCTCGCCGATCGCCTCCGACGCCTCTTCCGCCACCTCGGCAGCCTCGTCACAGCCGACACCGGACACCAACAGGACGGCCAGCAGCGGGGCCAGGACGTAGCGCACGGTGGTCTCCAGTTGACGGCAGCGGTCGAGCACCGACGGTACGTCGACGGCCGAGGCCGGCCGCTACCCGTTCGGACGGGTCGCGACGAGACCGCAGCCCAGATGGCGACCCGTGGTCGCGTCGCTGGCGGTACGGTCGAGGGTCCCGACCGGGAGACGGCTGTGGCGCACGAGATCAACCAGCAGCAGGCCACGGGCGACCGCCCCGATCACCTCATCACCGACGGTCTGCCCAGCCAGTACCCCGACGCCGATCCACAGGAGACGGCGGAGTGGCTCGCGTCGCTCGACGCGGTCGTCGAGCACCACGGCCAGGCACGGGGACGGTTCCTCATGCTCAAGCTGCTCGAGCGGGCGCGGCAGAGCAACATCGGCGTGCCCGCGCTCACGTCCACCGACTTCATCAACACCATCCCGCCCGACCGTGAGCCCGAGTTCCCCGGGGACGAGCACGTCGAGCGACGCATCCGTGCCTACATCCGGTGGAACGCGGCCGTGATGGTCCACCGCGCCAACCTCACCGCCGGTGTCGGCGGCCACATCGGCACCTACGCGTCGGCGGCCAGCCTGTACGAGGTCGGCTTCAACTGGTTCTTCCGCGGCCGTGACCACGAGGGCGGTGGCGATCAGGTCTTCATCCAGGGGCACGCCTCGCCCGGCATCTACGCGCGTGCCTACCTCGAGGGTCGCATCACCGAGGACCAGATGGACCGTTTCCGTCGCGAGGTGGAACCCGGTGGTCTGTCGAGTTACCCCCACCCCCGACTGATGCCGGAGTTCTGGGAGTTCCCGACCGTCTCGATGGGACTCGCCGGGCTCAACGCGATCTACCAGGCGCGCTTCAACCGCTACGTGCACAACCGCGGTATCAAGGACACCAGTCAGCAACGGGTGTGGGCGTTCATCGGAGACGGCGAGACGGCCGAGCCCGAGACGCTCGGGGCGTTGACGGTCGCGAGCCGCGAGGAGCTCGACAACCTCATCTGGGTCATCAACTGCAACCTCCAGCAACTCGACGGTCCCGTGCGAGGCAACGGCAAGATCATGCAGGAGCTCGAGTCGGTGTTCCGCGGCGCGGGCTGGAACGTCATCAAGGTGGTCTGGGGTCGCGAGTGGGACGAGCTACTGGCGCGTGACACGGATGGGCTGCTGGTCGCGCGGATGAACGAGGTCCCCGACGGGCAGTTCCAGACCTACACGGTCAAGCCCGGCAGCTACATCCGCGAGGACTTCTTCGGCTCCGACCCGCGTCTGCTCGCCCTCGTCGAACACCTCAGCGACGAGGACATCGAGCGGCTGCCGCGGGGCGGTCACGACTACCGCAAGGTCTACGCCGCGTTCCAGGCCGCGGTGCAGCAGCACGGCTCGCCGACCGTCATCCTCGCGCAGACGATCAAGGGGTGGACGCTCGGACCCGATTTCGAGGCACGCAACGCGGTCCACCAGATGAAGAAGCTGTCGTCGAAGGCGCTCAAGAACTTCCGCGACCGTCTCTACCTCGAGATCTCCGACGAGGACCTCGAGGGCGACCTGCCGCCCTACTTCCACCCGGGCGACGACAGCAACGAGATCGAGTACCTCAAGCAACGTCGCGAGGAGCTGGGCGGCTACCTGCCGCGACGACGCGTGAGCTACGAGCCGCTGCCGATGCCGGACGACGACGTCTACAGCGAACTCAAGCAGGGCTCGGGTGAGCACGAGGTCGCGACCACGATGGCGTTCGTCCGCCAACTCAAGGACCTGCTCAAGGTCGAGGGGCTCGGCGAGCGCATCGTGCCGATCATCCCCGACGAGGCCCGCACGTTCGGGATGGACTCGCTGTTCCCATCGTTGAAGCTCTACGACCCGCACGGGCAGACCTACGAGTCGGTCGACCGTGACATGCTGCTGAGCTACCAGCAGGCCAAGGACGGTCAGATGCTCCACGAGGGCATCACCGAGGCCGGATCGATGGGTTCGTTCCACGCGGTCGGGACGAGCTACGCGACCCACGGCGAGGCTTTCGTCCCCGTCTACGTCTTCTACTCCATGTTCGGCTTCCAGCGCACCGCTGACCTGATCTGGTCGGCTGCGGATCAGCGTGCGCGGGGGTTCCTCATCGGGGCCACGGCCGGCGGCACCACGCTGACCGGCGAAGGTCTGCAGCACATGGACCGGCACAGCCACCTGTTCGCGCTGAGCAACCCGGCGGTGCGGGCCTACGATCCCTCGTTCGCCTACGAGATCTCGATCATCGTTCAGCACGCCCTCGAGGAGATGTACGGCGGCGGCGTGGAGGACGACGAGGACCGCATCTACTACATGACCGTCTACAACGAACCGGTCGTGCAGCCGGCGATGCCGGACCACGTCGACCCCGAGAGGGTCGTGCAGGGCATGTACCGCTACCGCGATCCGGACGGCGGGACGCACGAGGCGCACATCCTCTCGAGCGGCACGATCATGATGGAGGCCCTTCGGGCACAGCAGCTGCTCGCCGACGAGTGGGACGTCGCCGCGACGGTCTGGAGCTGCCCCGGCTGGAACCAGCTGCTCCGCGACGGCGGCGAGTGCGACAACTGGAACCGCACCCACCCCGACGGACCCGAGCGCGTGCCCATGGTGACGCGCTTCCTCGAGGGCACCTCAGGTGTGTACGTCGCCGTCACGGACTGGATGAAGGCGACCCCGACCCAGATCGCGGACTGGATCCCCGGCCCCTACGCGGTTCTGGGCACGGACGGCTTCGGTCGTTCGGACACGCGCGAGAAGATGCGCCGTTTCCACCTCATCGACGCCGAGAGCACGGTCGTCACCGTGCTCGGGGCGCTCGCGACCGCGGGCGCGATCGACGGCGGCGTCGTGCGCAAGGCCATCGAGCAGTACGGCCTCGACGTCGACCACCTGCCCTACGTCGGTTGGCGCGACACCGGCGACGTCACCGTGTGAGGACAGGGATGTGTGGTTGACGCGGTATCCCGCGCCCACCACGCATCCTTGGGGCAGGGGAGGTCACGGGCTCTTCGGCGGCGGATCCTCTCAAAGGCTGTGACGTCCGCTGGACCGGCGGGTCTCGGGCGCCGGCGGGGTGCGCGGCTACTGGACCTCGGGTGAGCACGTCGACCCGACGACTGGCGAGTCCCCCGAAGCCACCCGCTGCGATCCCATCCCCTACGGCGGAGGCGGCACGCCCAGCAGCGCCACCCCGTCACGGCTCATGCACAACTCGCAGCGCGACCTCGCCCTGTCCATCCCGGACGAAGAGGGCTCACACGGCGTGGTCCTCAAGGCCACCGAGGAGGCCATCTCGTCGAACTGCAACTCCTCCGGGCGGCTGGCGACCTACGACCTTCGGCTACCTCTGCCCGCTCACCTGACCTGATCCCAACGGTGCGAGGTTGGCGCGGCATCTCGCGTCAACCACACATCGTCGAGCCTGAGCGGCGTTCGGGATGGCCGTGCAGCGTGACTAGCGTCGGGGCATGGACCGTCACCACCGCAACCAGTTGCTGCTCGTCGGCGTCCTCGTCGGCCTGACCATCCTCGGACTGGTCGTCCTGTGGCCCGATGCGGGGCGCCTGCCCGAGGTCGATCCGCCGGAGGACCTCGTCGGTGGACGACTCGTCTCGGTGGAGCTGTTCGAGGAGGAGGCGGACCCGTCGTTCGGGATGTCGGGCGAGATGGTTCGGCTCGACGTCGAGCTCACCGATGGAGCCGACCGGGGGGAGACCGTCACCATCGAAGCTCCGGTCGAGGGCTACCCGGAGTTCGAGGTCGGCGACGCGGTCCAGCTCGCGACCTCCGAGATCCAGGGCGAGGTGATGTACTTCGTCGTCGACTTCGACCGGACCGGGGCGTTGGTGGCGCTGGGTCTGCTCTTCGTCATCGCCGTCGTCGCGATCAGCCGCTGGAAGGGGGTGCGGTCCCTCATCGGCCTGGGCCTCTCGCTGCTGGTGGTGACCGAGTTCATCATCCCTGGGATCGTCACCGGCGGGAACCCCGAGTTCGTGGCGCTCGTCGGGGCGATGGCCGTGATGCTCCTGACCCTCTACCTCGCGCACGGCGTCAACGAAATGACCACCGCTGCCGTGCTCGGCACGACCGCGGCCCTCACGCTGACCATCGCGCTCGCGACCCTGTTCATCGACCTCGGGAAGCTCACCGGCTTCGCCAGCGAGGAGGCCAACCTCGCCCGCTTCGCCATCGAGGGTCTCGACCTCAAGGGACTCGTGCTGGCGGGGTTGATCATCGCAGCCCTCGGCGTGCTCGACGACGTGACAGTCACCCAGGCCTCGACCGTGTTCGCGCTACACGACGCCAACCCGAACCAGGGCTGGGGCGAACTGTTCAGGCGTGCGATGACGGTCGGTCGCGACCACATCGCCTCCACCGTGAACACGCTGTTCCTCGCGTACGCCGGAGCGTCTCTCGCCCTACTCGTGCTGTTCGCGACCGGTGGGTTGAGCACCGGCGAGATCGTCAACACCGAGGTGCTCGCCGAGGAGATCGTCAAGACCGTCGTGGGCTCGCTCGGGCTCATCTCGGCGGTGCCGTTCACCACCGCGCTCGCGGCGACGACGGCGCTGCGGCGTCCCCGGACCGCCATCGGGGCAGCGGCGGGCCACGTCCACGCTGGGCCGGTCGTGCCGCACCCCGTCCTCGACGACCGCCCCGACGAGGACCTCGACGACGAGGAGCGCGCCTACCGCTCCTGGGTGCGGTTCCTCCGAGACGGACCCGCGTCGGGGCTTCCCGAGCGTCCTCCCGATGACGAGTCCTGATCGGCTCAGAACCGCCTGGATCGCCCCGTAGCCCCCCGTAGCCCCCCAACGGAGCCGGTATCCTGCCCGACCGCACCGATCGTGCACGTCGGACGTGCGTGCGAACAGACCAGGGATCACAGACGCCGAGGACGATCGCGCGGCGCACCCCACCGCAACGAGGAACGTCCGACGTCGTGCCGGCCTGACCGACTCAGCAGCAGACGCCGTCGGCTCCCGCCGGGGGCGTCATGCGTCCGCGACGCCGCGGTCACCAGGCGGATGGGTCAGCGCATCGCGGATGGCCGCGGCGAACGGCAGACCGGCGACGGCCTCTAGAGCGTCGTCGACGCCGGCCCGGTACGCCGCGGCGTCCTCGAACAGCCAGGCGTTGTCGCGGAGCTGTTGCCGCAAGGCCAGCGCCACGTGCACGTCTCGGTCGCGGGTGTCGGGTGTCGTTACGGACTCGATAGTCACGGTTCCTCCTCCGGTCGGTCCCCGACTGGTGGTCGTACCGACTCCCCGGAGTCATCCCGACGTCGGGACGCGTTCTGCGGCGCCCACTCACCGCGTTGCGATCCCAGGGTGGCGATCCCGGCTCGGGGGGACCACCTGCACGAGGGTGAAACGTGGGAACGGACCGCGCTCCGTCGGCGCGCGCGCCCGCTCCGTGGTGGCGTTTCCACGAGCAGCGCGGGACAGCCTCGAGCGAACCCCCTGCCTACGAGGGACCCGGGCGCACGGTCCTGCCGTCGTGAGGAGCGCGCGCCCAGCGCTCGGTGCTGGGAGGTGCTCCTCCCGCTCTGGGCGAAATCCTCCCACAGCCGCACGGCGCCGGTCACGGGATCGGGTCTCTGCACGGCGGGACCTCGGGGGTGTCCCACATGCAGCGACCTCGTCGTCATCGTGCCGCCACGACCATCCTTGCGCTCCTCGTCGCTGCACCGGTGCTCCTGGCCGCGACGACCTCCGCACCGCCGGTGCGCGATCGGGCGCGCCACGCGCGCCCCGATGCGGTCACGGTGACCCGTGGTGACGACGGGGCGCGCGTCGACCGTCCGACCACGAGCCCGGGCCGACTGGTGGCGAGGTCTGGCGCCCCGGACGATCCCGCTACCCACGCGCGCGCGGTCCGAGCTCTGGCAGCGGCGACGACCGACCTGCCCATCCCGACCACCCTCGCGAGGGAGACCGCGGCGGAGGAGCCGACCGAGGCCAACCGTTTCGGTGTCCCGGCGGGCGACCTCGACGGCGACGACCTGACCGACGTGCTCGTCACCGAGTACGTCTTCGACACCGCAACCGTGCACGTCGTCGCCCTCAGCGGTGCGGACGGCTCGCAGCTGTGGCGGAGCACCCTGCCCGAGACGGCCTACGACGCCTTCGCGTACCCGGCCGGTGACCTCGACGGCGACGACGCCGACGACATCGTGGTCGAGAGCCTCGTCGTCGATCAGGCCCAGGGCGGCGGGGAGTGCCTACCGCAGGCGTGCCTCTTCGCGGATGGCCTGACCTACTCCTGGTCGCTCCAGGCACGCCGCGGTGGCGACGGCAGCGAGCTTTGGTCGCACGAGTTCGATGGACAGCTGGGGGCAGCGTTCGGCGAGGGCGGCACCGGCCCGACCTACGTCTGGGAGGAAGCCGTGGTCGCGACCAACGCCGGGGTGTTCGCGATCCCGGCCGGCGACCTCGACGGCGACGGGGCGGCCGAGCTGCTGCTCAATCGCTGGGACCTCGTGTACGACGACACCTACGGTGAGTTGTTCGGTCCCGCGGCCGTGTTCGGAGAGGGGATCACGCAGCTGGTGGCCACCAGCGGCGAGGTCCTCGACGGCGCGACGGGCACGAGCCGGCACACCCGGACGTCGGAGTGGGGGCCGCAGGGCGGTCTGCTGTGGCCGGCCGGCGACCTCGACGGCGACGGTGGCGGGGACCTCACCTGGGAGACGGACTCCTGGACCCCCGCGTGGGCCGGGGGATGCGCCTACGTCCTTGTCCTACGGCAGTGCGGGTCCACCCCCGGCGGCGGATCGTCGCTCGAGGTTGTGGGGGTCGACGGCGCGACGTTCGCCGACCTGTGGTCGTCGACGTTCGGGGCGTACACGTGGGTGTTCCCCGGCGGCGACTTCGATGGCGACGGCGCCACCGATCTGATGCTCCACGTGTGGTTGGACGACGAGCCCTGGGTCCGGACCGGCGTCGTGTCGGGCCGGACCGGTGCCACGCTCTGGACGCGCGACGTCGATTCGTGGACGGTCCCGGTCGGCCCCATCGGTGGTGCGCCGGGCGACGACCTCGTCCTCATCGTGTTCGACCTCGACGACCGCGGGTCGACGTTGGTGACCTCGGAGCGGGTGGACGGCGCCACCGGCGACCTGTTGTTCGTGACCGGGTCCCCGGGCCGTGAGGACTGGGACTGGATGATGATCAGCACGTTCGGCGACGGCGATGCCGACGGGGTCGGCGACATCCTGTTCGAGGTGGCGTCGTGGAACGGGGGGACGGTCACGCTCGAGTCGGGCCGCACCGGCGATGCGATCCACGACGCCCCGATGACGGGCTGGAGCCTCGCCGCCGGTGACGTGAACGCTAACGGCGCCACCGACCTGCTGACGATGACGTGGGGTTGGGACCCCGTCACGTCCGCGGACACGATCTCACTCGAGGTCACCACCCTCCCCGACGGCGCCCCGCTGTGGAGCGCGACCGTCAACGCCTACGACCTGTGGCCCATCCCGGTGCAGGACCTCGCGGGCGACGTTGGCGACGACCTGGTGGTCTCGGGGTACGCGTACGGCGAGACCTACGAGTCGCGCGTCGCGGTACGCGACGGCCGCACCGGGACCGAGCGGTGGGGCTACGGCGACGAACTCGTCGGCGGCGGCGAATGGTGGGGCCCCTGCGAGCCGTTCTGCTAGACGCGGGAGAGCGTCGCACGTTGGTCGATGTGCCGGTCCTGGTGCCTTCTAGCACCCAACCCGGCACACCGACGCGACCGAGCGAGACGGCACACCGACGCACAGGCGGCGTAGCGACCGGATTGGCGGGTGGTCGGGGGCAGAATCGAACTGCCGACACCACGATTTTCAGGAGCGCCTGGCGCACGAATCCGGGCCTCTACAGGCGAACTGAGGCATTTCAGCTCGCCCGAGAGCGCCCGTTGTGGTCGCGAGTGGTCACGGAATGGTCACGCCGATCCGGAGCCATGCGGCGGACCCTGGGTCGGTGATGAACTCGAAGCCGCGGGTGGAAGCCTGTCAGCGGCATCCGCGACGCTCTGGCCGAACGCGTTCCTCGCCCCGAGGTCCGCGATCGCCGCTCGTGTCTCGTCGGGCACGAAGGTGGTGTGCGTGAGCAGCACCGGCGCCCCGAGTTGACCGGCGAGTAGTTGCCGGCGAGGGAATCGGGGAACTTGTCACCGCGTGCGATGAGGACCCCATCGGAGGGGTCGAAGCCGTCCCGTGCGATCAGGCTCGCCGTATCGAAGCGTGTCGAGCCGCGATAGCGCTCGGAGCGGACGAGGCCGTCGCCGGACCAGTCGACCACGGTGCCCGTCACGCCGGGGAACGACGAACGCGGCGGCGCGGCATCCGACGCGGGCGGTGCGAGTCCGAGCAGCAGCGCCACCCCGAGCAGCGCCCCGAGCACGTACGTGATGGGTCGCTCACGCGCCGGCTGACCTGCGCGTATGTGGTGACCCATGACCATCCCCTCGGCCGCTCCCCGTCGAGCGTCGGTTCCTGCCTCTCAGGGCCACGTGGTCTCGGGGCGGGAGCAGCGCCCGGGATGGCGGTCCTAGGTCCCTACGGATATCGGAGAACCCCGGACTCCCGACTGCGACCGAGCCGAGAGTTCGCGAGCCGCCGACGGCGCAGGTTCGGCTGCGCGCCCGCGACCCACCTCACGCCGACCTGAACCGCCTAGGCTCGTGACCGATGGGTGGGCTCGTCGGGCGCACGGAGGAGGTGGCGAGGGTCGTCGCGGTGATCGGCGACCCGTCGGTGCCGGGCGCTGTGATCGAGGGTCCGCCGGGGGTGGGCAAGACGGTGCTGCTGCAGGTCGCCTGTGACGAGGCGGCTGACCGGGGCGCGGCGGTGCTGGTGGGCGCAGCCACCGAGCTGCGGTCGCGGTTGCCGTTCGCGCCGTTGGCCGAGGCGTTAGGGCTGAAACCGGATGCGGACGATCCGGGGCGAGCCGAGGTCGGGGCGCTCCTGAACGGCACCACCTCGGAGCAGCTCGACCCCGGCCAGCTGCGGTGGCGGGTCATCGAGGGCATCCTCGACGACCTGGAGCGACGCACGCTGCGGGTGCCGGTCGTGCTCGCGCTCGAGGACCTGCACTGGAGCGACGCCGACACCCTGGTCGCGCTCGAGCGGCTGGCCGATGCCGCGGGGCAGCTCGACCTGACGATGTTCGTCACGGCGCGTCCGCAGCCGCGACCGTCGGGGCTGGGCGCGACCCGGGAGGCGCTGCGGGACGCGGGGTGCGCCGAGGTGACGCTGGGCGAGCTCGGTCCCGAGGAGGTCGAGGCACTCGCGGAACAGCATCTGGGCCGCGCCGTTGACGACGACATGCGGCGGTGGCTGTCAGCGGCGGGTGGCAACCCGCTGATCGTGACCGAGCTGCTGACCGCGGGAGTGGACGCGACCGCCGACAACCGGCTGGCCGCGGCGGTCACCCGCCGCCTCGCGGGGCTGCCCGACGGGTGCGTCCGCGTGCTGGAGACCGCAGCCGTGCTCGGCGAGCGCTTCCGGCTCGCGGACCTCGCGACCGTTCGCGCCATGTCGGTGGCGCAGACCACGGAGGTGTTGCGCCCCGCTCTCGACACCGGTTTGGTGCGTGACGACCGTGGCGATCTGCTGTTCCGACACGCGCTCGTGCGCGACCACCTCTACGGCCGTCTGGGGAGCGCCGCGCAGGGGGCGTTGCACCGCGAGGTCGCGGTCGCGCTGCGGGACGCCGGCGCGCGACCCGACGCGATCGGGGACCACCTGGCCCGGTCCGCCATGGACCCGACGGGCGCGCTCGAGCTGCTCGAGGTTGCGGACGCGGTCGCCGACCACGCCCCCGCCGCCGCAGCGGACTGGGCCCGGACCGCCCGCGAGCACCTCACGGACGGGGACCCTGCGATCGTGCGCGCCCGACTCACCGAGGCTCGCGCGAGCGCTCTGGGTCTGCAGTACGACCGCGCGCTGGAGGTGGTGCGGCCACTGCTGCACGCCCCCATCCACGCGACCGCGCGGGCCGACGTCGCGATGGTCCTCACGATGGTGAACCTCATGCGTGGCCGCGAGGACGACGACGTGATCGATCTGCTGGTCGCCTCGCTCGACGACACCGACGCCGCGGATCAGGCACGGACCGTGGCTGCGCTCGCCCTGGTCCAGGTCGGACGGGTCGACGAGGCGGTCGAGGTCGTCGGACCGTTCCGTGCCGACACCTGCGACGATCCGACCGCGCGCTGCGTGGCCCTGGCCGTCGCAGCGATAGAGCACCTCAGCGCTGGCAGGGTGCAGGACGGGACGGAGACGGCGGCCGCAGGTCTCGAGCTGATCCGGGCCGCGGGGCTGCTGTCGACGTGGGCGGGCCTGGAAGCGATGCAGCTGTTCATCTTCACGCGGCAGCCCGGCGACGACCTGAGCACCGCCGTCCTGCAGCAGGCGTTGGTCGACGCCGAACGCGCCGGCTTCGGGCCTGCCGCTCTCCTGGCGCAGGCCCACTTCGCTGAGGCACTGGCGTGGCGCGGCGACTGGTCGGCGGCGGATGCGCACGCCACCACGGTCCTGCGCGCCGACACCGTCCTGCACGCCTCGACGCTGCTCACGGCGTGGTTCACGCTGCTGTTCATGGCTGGGCGTCGTGGCGACCTCGCCACGTTCCGTCGGGCGCTCGCGGCCGAGGACGCGCCCAGCGCCGGGGCGGGCTTCTACCGCCGCGGGCTGGGGATGCTCGAGGCGTGGGTGCTCGAGATCAACGGCGAACCCGACGCGGGGTGGCGCCTCGCTGAGCAGACCCGCGCCCACTTCGAGACCGTCGACAAACCTGTGATCCACATCCACGGGGTCCCCTACCTCGACCTCGCCGTGCGGCTGGGTCACGACGACCGTGCCCGCAGCTACCTCGCGGTCCTCGAGGAGGTCGCGGCGCACCTGGGACATCCCGCGTTCGACTGCGTCGTCGCTACCGGTCGAGCGCTCATCGACCGCGATCCCGACGCGGCCCGCCAGGCGCTGGAGCTGACCGCGACCGTCCCGGTGTTCCCCACGACGGTGGAGGCGTACACCTTCGCCGGGATCGCCCTGGGAGAGAACGGTCACCGCGACGAGGCGGTCGAGGCGTTGACCCAGGCGCGCGAGATCGCGGTCGAGGTCGACGCCACCAGCGACATCGCGCGCCTCGACGCGGCGCTGCGCGACCTCGGCGTGATGGCGTTCCGGCCGCGCCAGCCGCGGGAGACGGTCGGCTGGGAGGCGCTCACCGAGGCCGAGCAGCGCATCGTGCCGCTGGTCGCCGAAGGTCTGATCTACCGCGAGATCGGCGAGCGGCTGTTCATCTCCCGGCGGACGGTCGAGACCCACGTCGCACGGATCTTTCGCAAGGTCGGCGTGCGGTCCCGGCGCGACCTCACGCGCGCCTACCTCAACCACTCACCGTGATGTTGCCGGCCATCCCCCGCCGATCGTGCAGGAAGCACCAGTAGCCGAACGTGCCCTCCCGCGGGAACGTCGCCTCGAAGCGGTCGGGGAGCGGCTGTCCGGTCCACGGGTCGCACGAGTCGTCGCAGACCTCCCGGGGGGTGAGCAGCACACCCGAGTCGTGCACCGGTCGCGGCCCGGCGACGACGTTCCCCTGGGACCGCAGGGGCGCGGCGTAGGATTGCGGTGCCCACAGCATCTCGAGCTCGCCCTCGGGGCAGTCGTTGCCGATCGCGAGGAACGCCAGCGCTCCCGGTGCACCCGGCGCCCCGGCGTCACGCCCGTCGACGTCGCACCGGAACTCGTAGTAGTGCAACGGCGTGAAGGGCCGGAGGTCGTCGGGGAGGAACGACACCGAGTGGCCCTCGGCACCGCCGGGCATGGGCGGCAGCACGAACTCGACCTCGTCGCCCGGCTCGATCGTGAGGTTCGCCGGGAGGTAGCCCAGGATCGCGACGCGACCGTCAGGCGTCGACCCGCCCACCTGGACCTGCCAGCGGGAGCGGTTACCGACGATCTCGCGGGGTGGTTGCTGGTAGGCGGCGAGGACCGCTTCGGCCGCGGCGGTGTCGGCCTGGACCTGAGCGCGTCGTTCCGCCTCGACCTCGGCGGGTGTCGGGATCTCCTCCTCATCCGCCACGACCTCGACCTCGCCGCGCATGGCGGGGTGGAAGATGCAGAAGTAGGCGTAGCTGCCGGGCGGCAGGTCGACCTGTACGCGCGCGGTGTAGTCGAGGTTCGGCGGGCTGGCGCCGGCGTTTAGGTACTGGTCGGGGCTGGACAGCACGCACGGCGGGAGGTGCTCGCGGCTGGCTCCGAGGTTGCAGTCGTCACGCGACGGGAACAGACCGTCGAGACGGATCTGCGTCGGCAGCTCGTCGGGCACCAGGAGCGTGTCCTGCCGCTCGCCTCCGGGGTAGAAGGTCACGGAGTGCTCGCCTTCGTAGCGGAACCGCACGACGTCGCCGCGGTAGACCTGCAGCGTGTCGGGGTAGTAGGCGTGGTACTCGAGCCGGTCCGCCAGCGACGGCAGAGACGGCGACCCTGGATCGTCCGCGCCGACGACGACGAGGTGGTCATCCAGGGATGCGGCGATGTCGACGGACCGTTCCCCTGGCGTTGCCAGCGGGGCCGCCGCCACCGTGGACGCGATGCACAGGGTCGCGATCAGCGTCGGGATGCGGTCTCGGATCCGGTCGGACGTGGACATCTTGAGATCCCCTCTGTTGGTGTCTACACGTCCAGGTTCCCCGTTGGTCCTACGGACATCGTCCGTAGCCTCTACGTACCGTGACCGCTCCGCCCTGGGCGAGGATCAGGCGGCGTTGCGGGCCTGGTCCCAGTCGGACAGCGGCAGCGAGCAGTAGTAGCCGAGGTCGGTTTGACCGGACTGGATGGGGGGGAGTTGGCTGGCGCCCCGGTAGCGGGTGCCGGTCTGGGACAGTGCCGCTCCCGCGGCGGCCTGTGCGAGGGTGTCGATGGAGCCGGGCGGGTGGGAGGGGGAAGGTGCCGGGTTCGACGACGTGGAGGAAGGTGAACATGCCCAGGTGACCCATGGCGGAGCCAGGTAGCGGTCCAGCGCAGCCTGTTCGTTCATCTCACGAAAGCCTACGACGCAGAGGTCGGACTACCGCACTCCGTAACGGGCGGCGCTGACCTTCTCGGCATGCGCCTCCGAGATAATCCACGCAGCTCCCAGACAATCCACGCAGGGCGCCACTATGTGGTGTGTGGGCGCCTCCGGCCGTCACACCCGCCGCGCGCAACCACTGCTTTCGGCTTCGGAGCCGCAACGGGACCCGCGGGCAGGCGAGCGGCCAGGCTGCCTGAGGGAGTCGACAGACGGTCGGTCGGGCCTCTACGCGAGGTCACCGAGGGCGGCGTCGATGGCGGCCGCGGCGGGGGCGGACGAGGCCTCGAGCATGTGGGCGTAGACGGCTCGGACGGTCTGAGGGGTGTCGCCGATCCAGAAGGCGATCTTGTCGGCGGAGTGGCCCTCGTCGATCATCCAGGAGACGTAGGTGTGGCGGAGGCCGTGACTCGAGAGGTCGGGCGTGCCGGCGGCCTCGCAGGCGGCGTGCAGGGCGCGGTTGAACGAGGTCAGGCACGCGGAGCGCCCCGTGCTGGTCTGGATCAGCCAGCGTCGGTCGAACTCCGTGGCGGCGTGCTCGCGGTCACCGAGGTCCGGCAGGGGTGGCGCGTCGCAGCTCTCACGGATCAGCCGCTCGCAGGTCGCGACCGCGGACCGCGGGAGCTCGAGCGTGCGCTGCCGGTGGTTCTTGGTGGCCCGCACGGTGCCACGCGATACGCGGCGGCGGATGGTGATGGTGCCGCTGCGCAGGTCGACGTCGTGGGGTGTGAGGCCGGCGATCTCGCCGAACCGCGCCCCGAGCGAGAGCTGGAGCAGCCCGGTGTCGCGCTGCCAGCCGCGCATCTGGAGCAGCACCGCTCGTGCCGCGGGGCGCTCGAGCACCGCGTGGGGTGTCTTCTGGCGTCGAGGCCGGTGGCGCTTGGCGCGAGTCGGCGTACGCGTGATGACGTCGTCGGCCTCGGCCGACCGGAACAGCACCGACAGGGTCCGGTACACGCGGTCGGCCCGGGAGGCCGACACGGCATCGGTGACGCGGTTCAGCAGCGTGGTGATGTCGGTCGGGGTGACCTCTGCGGCGGGGCGCGGGCCCAGGTGTGGCAGGATCCAGTGGTCGAGGTTGACCTGGTGGAACCGGCGCGTGTTCGCGGGTGAGTTGCGGTAGCCCTCGATCCACCGCGACGCGTACTCGGCGACCGTCATGCGGCCGGGCAGCCCGGTCGTGATCGCCTTCGCTCGGGTGAGGACCTCCCACTCCTCGGCCTCGCGCTTCGTGACGAAGGTGGCCGCCACCCGGCGGCCTTCGACCTGCACCCGCACACGCCACGCTCCCGACGACAACCGATCGATGCCCATCTCGCGCCTCCCCTGGATGCCCGTCGTGAGCACGACGGTACGCAGGCGTCCGCGCGAGTGGTCACGGAGTGGTCACGCGGCTGTGGATAACCCGAGATGGGAGGAGATGGGAAACCGCCTCGAACGGGCCGCTACGCGGCCCTGCGGGGCGGTTCGCGGAGGGTGGTCGGGGGCAGAATCGAACTGCCGACACCACGATTTTCAGTCGTGTGCTCTACCTACTGAGCTACCCGACCTCGGGGCGTCGTCGCGTCGGTTCGGCGACGGGTGACCCCAGGTGCGGACCTGACGGGATTTGAACCCGCGACCTCCACCTTGACAGGGTGGCGAGCACTCCAAACTGCTCCACAGGTCCGTGAGTCGTGCACGTTCCGCTGGTGGGCCGCGTAGGACTCGAACCTACAACCTGCGGATTAAAAGTCCGTTGCTCTGCCAGTTGAGCTAGCGGCCCGAGTCGATGCGCCCACCGGGGAACGCGGCGGAATGTACCTGCGTCGTCGGAGGGCTGCCAACCGTTGCGGCGTACCCTCCTACGCTCGCCTTCCCGAGAGCCGAGGCGCCCCGACCGTGGCCTTCTCCACCAGCCCCGCAACGCCCCGCGACGCGCCCGACATCCTCGGGCTCATCGAGCGCGTCGAGGACGCGACCGGCCACGAGGTCGTCGACGAGGGCGAGCGGCAGCGCGTCGAGGAGCTGCGCACCGCAGGAACGACCGCGGAGGTCGACGGCGAGTGGAGACCTCTCGTCGCCCGCGACGAGCACGGCCTGGTGGGCTTCGCCAGCACCGTTCTGCCCGATGACCGCGGGGGCACGGCAACGGGTGAGGTCGTGGTCGCGCCGGACCGCCAGCGCAGCGGCGTCGGGACCGCGCTCGTGCGCGAGCTCGAAGCGCTCGCCACCGACGGAGCGACTCGCCTGTCGGTGTGGGCCCGTGCTGGCGACGTGAGTCGCGCGTTCGCCGCATCGCTCGGTTACGCGGTCGATCGGCAGCTGGACATCCTCGGCAGACGCACCGCGCCGGTCCCCGAGCCGGACCCTCCTGCCGGGGTCTCCCTGCGCTCCTACCGCCCCGGCGTCGACGACGACGGTGTCGTGGCGGTGTTGAACAGCGCGTTCGCGGACCACCCCGACCCCGACTGGACGATCGAGCGTCTCGCCCGCCGCCGCCGCCGGGCCTGGTTCGATCCCGATGGCCTCGTCGTCGCGCAGGACGGCGGCGGCATCGCCGGCGTGCACTGGACCAAGGACCGTGGGGACGACGTCGGCGAGGTGCACCTGCTCGGCGTCGCGCCCCGCGCGCACGGGACGGGTCTGGGTCGGGCGCTGCTGTACGAGGGGCTGGCGCGGATGCAGCGGCGGGGCGCCACCGACGTGCTGCTGTGGATGGAGCACGACAACGAGCCAGCACGCCGCCTGTACGAGTCGGTCGGCTTCGAGCCGCGGTGGTCGATCGCCTCGTTCGCGCGGAGCCTGTGAGGTCTCGGGGCCCTCGCCCCTCTATGTAGGTGCATCGCAACCCCAGAGGATGCGATGTGCCTGCATCGATGCGGCTACTGCTCGTCGCGGCGCACACGCGGAGGGACGAGCTTGTAGCCCACGCCCCGCACGGTCACGATCATCGACTCGTACTCGGGGCCGAGCTTGGCGCGCAGGCGCCGGATGTGCACGTCGACCGTGCGGGAACCGCCGTAGTAGTCGTAGCCCCAGACCTCCTGCAGGAGCAGCTCGCGGCTGAACACCCGGTCGGGACTGTTCGCCAGCGCCTTGAGCAGCTCGAACTCCTTGAAGGTGAGGTCGAGCGGCTGGCCCCGCAGGCGCACCTGGTAGCTGTCCTCGTCGACGATGAGGTCGCCGACGTTGGCGGCACGGCGTGATCCCTCGACCTCGTGGCGGTCGGCGACGAGACGCAGGCGCGTCTCGACCTCGGCCGGACTGGAGTGGGGCAGCAGCCAGTCGTCGAAGCCCCAGGTGACCTTGAGCGCGGCGAGCCCTCCCTCCGAGATCACCACGAGCAGCGGACGGGTCAGCTCGCCGACCGCGACGGAGCGACAGCACGCCGCGGCGGCGCGCAGATCGCCGCTGGCGTCGACCACGACGACGTCGCAGGAGGACAGTCCAGCCAGGGAGGCGGGGTCCAGTGGGGCGTCCTGGAGGGTGTGGTCGAGGTACTCCAACGACGGCAACAGCGACTTGCCCCCGCCGGAGCGATCGGTCAGGACCAGCAGGTGCACGATTCGCTCGCGTTCGGGTCCGCGCGGACCGAGCTGGCAGGATGCCACCGTGAGCACGGCACTCCAAGCGCTCGTCGCGCCTGACCACGACCGCCGCACCGCGCTGCGGCGGTTCCTGGAGGTGCGCGGGGTGGTCGGGCAGTTCCAGCGTCCCCACGTCGAGACGCAGCTGCTGGCCGACGACGGGGTCCGGCTCGCGGCCACCTACCTCCCCGGGCCCGTGTGGGACGCACCGGCGGTGGTGCTGCTCCACGGCTTCGGGGCGCACCGCCGCAAGCCGTCGTACGCCTACCTCGCGGACGCGTTGAGCCTGGGTTGTCACGTGCTCACCCTGGACCTGCGCGGCCACGGACGCTCGGGCGGCGCCTGCACCCTGGGGGACCGCGAACGCCTCGACGCGGACGCCGCCGTGAGGTGGATGCGCGCGTACGGCCACCGCTGGGTCGCGCTCGTGGGGTTCTCGATGGGCGGCACGGCCGCGCTACACGCCCTGCACAAGGGCATCGACGCCGACGCCGCCGTGGTCGTCTCGACGCCAGCTTGGCTGCGTTCCACACACCGAACCCCGGCCATGAGGTTCCTGGACGAGGTGTGGCGCAGCCCGCTGAAGCGGGCCGCCATGCGCGTATCGACCGGTATCCGGGTCGTCGCCCCGGAGCGGTGGCAGGCGCCGCCGCACCCGGCGGAGGCTGCCGCACGCATCGACCGCCCCCTGCTTGTCGTGCACGGCGAGGACGATCACTTCTTCGGGCCCGAGGACGGCGACGCGATCGCTACGGCGGCCGAGGCGACCCTTTGGCGCGAGCCTCCGGGCTTCGGCCACGCCGAGGACGGCCTGCGCCCCGCCTTCGTCGGTGCGCTCACCGAGTCGCTCGCCGCGGCGTACCGGCACGGCCACTTCCCCCCTCGTGACGAGGTGGCCAGGTGAGCGTCGAGGTGCGGCTGTTCGCGGCGTTGCGCGATGCGGCCGGCACCGCGCGGACCACCAGCGAGGCCGCCACCGTCGGGGCGCTGCTCGACGAGCTCGCGGCCCGCTACGGCGAGCCGTTCGCGTCGCGATCGCGTCGCGCGACGGTCGTGCTCGACGAGGACCCGGTCACCGACCCGGGCACGCCGCTGGCTGATGGCGCCTGCGTGGTGCTGCTGCCCCCGTTCAGCGGCGGCAGCTCTAGTATGCACTGTTGACACTTGCCCGTTGCCTGTTAGCACTACTCTAGCGTCACTATCGCGTTCCTTACGGTGACAACCCAGGAGGGGTCCCGTGGCCACCGTGGCAGCCGTGCACGACCCCGGCGAGGCCGCCGGGGACGCGGTCGAGCGCGCGCTGTCGGTACCCACGCGGGCGGGCATCTACCGCCGACTGCGCACCGAGGGCCAACCGGTGACCGCACGCGAGGCCGCCGAGATGTTCGGGCTGCACCCCAACGTCGCGCGCAACCACCTCGACACGCTCGCCGAGGCCGGGCTCGTCGTCACCGGGCGACGCAAGCACCCCGGCGGCGGCCGGCCCGCCAAGGTCTACGTCGCGCGGGAGCAGGCCGGCAGCGACCGGTCCGCCACCGTCCCCACCGGCAGCCAACTCGCCGTGGCGATGCTCGTAGCCCTGGTGAGCCAGCTCCCCGACGCGGAGGCCCAGGCGGAGGTGCTCGCCGAGGACCACGGCCGCCGCCTCGTCGACGCGGCCGCCGGTCGCGCCGACCGGCGCGATCTCAACGCCGCCGCGGTGGTGGCGGTCGAGGCGCTGCGGAACGCGTTCCCGGAGGTGCGACTCGCCGAGAGCGACCACGACGAGATCGCGGTCGAGGGCCTCGAGGTGGGGCTGCGCCTGGTCGGCGAGGCGGACGGCCACCTCGGCGACGCGTTCGCACGCGGGCTGCTGCGCGGGGCGCTCACCGCGGCCGGTGCCACGACCGACGTCTACGCCCACCAGGGTCGGCTCACGGCGCGGCTCGCCGCGGCCGCTTCGGAGGCTCCGGTGGTCGCCGACAGCGTCGATGCGCGGGGCCAGACCTACCAGGCTGGTGTCGTCGCCACGATGCGGGCCATCATGAGCTTGCGGCCGGGCGAGTACCTCGAGGTCCTCACCGACACGCAGGGCGCCCCGGCGGCCTTCGCGCGCTGGGCCGACCGCGCCGGCCACCAGGTGATCGACGTCGCCCGTGTCCGTGACCTGAAGGGCACGCAGGCGGTGCGGTTGCTGCTCCGCAAGGCGGTCGCGGCGTGAACGTCGTCCTGCTCTCCGCGCGCGACCCCCTCCAGTCGGTGGACGGGACCGCCCCGCCCGCGGTGGCGTCCCACCTCGCCAGCGCGGGGCACGAGGTCGTGCTGGTCCTGCTCGAGGAGGCCGTGACCATCGCACGCGACGATCACCGCGGCGCGGATGGTCTGCGTGCCGCGATCGGCGCGGGGGTCCGGGTCCTGGCCGACGGCGAGGCCCTGGCTCGGCGCGCGGTGGACCGTCCCGGCGATGGCGTGAAGCCGACCGATCTCGGCGAGGTCGTCGATCTGCTCTTCGACTGGTCGGACCGGCAGGTGTGGCTGTGAGGCGTAGACGATGACCAGGACCAGCGGCAGGACGTTGACGCTCGTGATCGGCACGGGCCCACAGGACGGTGCCACCATCGCGGCGCTGCGGCTGGCCGAGCACGCGGTCGCGCGCGGCCACCGGGTCGCTGTCTTCGCTCACGGCGACGGTGCTCGGGTCGGCGCCGAGGGTGCGTCGACCGCGCCTGCGGTCGAGGGCCTGCTCCGACAGGGAGTGCACGGCGGGCTCACGTCCTGGGTGGTCGACGGCGAGGCGTTCGGACGCTGCGCCGCCGGGCGACCGGTCGCCGGGGTCGTCGAGGGCTCGGGCGGTGACCTGTGGAGGTTCATCCTCGACGGCGACGTGGCTCTGGGGGTGGCGCCGTGAAGCGCGTGCTGTCCGTCGTCCGCGGCGCCGACGCCGGCGCCGCCCGGGAGACCGATCCCACCCTGGACCTCAACGCGTACGCGCTGGCCGAGGAGCTCGAGCTCACGATCGTCCTGGCTGGTCGCGGCGTCGAGCTCGCGCTCGACGATCCGCGCGTGGCCCGGGTCACGGTCGCCGGCGTCGAGGTCCCCGCCGCGACACCCGGCTCGGACGTGCGCGCGCTGCTCGCCAGCGGCGTCCAGGTGTTCGCGCTGGCGGAGGACGTCGCCGTGCGCGGGCTGAGCACGAGTGATCTCGTGTCCGGTGTCGAGCTGATCCCCGGCGACCGGTTCGCCGACCTGCTCACCGGGCACGACGTGACCCTGACCTCCGCGACAACGTGAGACCGACGTGACGTTGATCACCGCAGCCGACCGTGCCGCGCTCCGTGCGTCGGTCGATGCGACGCTGAACGGCGGGGCGCCGGACGAGGACGACCGCTTCCGTGCCGTCGAGGACGACACCGAGGCCTCGTTCATCCGCGCACTCGCCGAGGAAGCGGCCGAGACGCTCGAAGACAAGCCGGCGGACCGGATCGTGGCCTGGGCCGCGCACGTCGTCCCACGGTTCGTCGCCACCTCGTCGTTCGGCGCCGAGAGCGCGGTGCTCCTGCACCTGCTCGCGCAGGTGGCACCCGAGGTCCCCGTGCTGTTCCTCGACACCGGCTTCCACTTCGACCAGACGCTCGCGTACCGGCGCCAACTGGCCCGCGAGCTCGGTCTGACCGTCCTCGATGTGCGCCCCGAGCTGAGCGTGCGACAGCAGGACCAGCGCTACGGCGAGCGGCTCTACGAGCGCGATCCCGATACCTGCTGCGGTCTGCGCAAGACCCTGCCCCTGCGCAAGATGCTCGCCAACTTCGACGGCTGGGCGACGGGCGTGCGGAGAGCGCAGACCCCGGAACGAGCCGGCACCCCCGTCGTGGAGGCCCGCCGCCACGACGACCGCTGGTTGGTCAAGGTCGCCCCGCTGGCGACCTGGTCCGATGACGACATCAGCGCCTACGTGCGCGACCACGATCTGCCCGAGCATCCCCTGGTCGCCGACGGCTACCGCTCGATCGGGTGCGAGCCCTGCACCCGCCCGACGGCGCTCGGCGAGGATCCGCGCGGGGGACGGTGGGCAGCCCTGGGCAAGACCGAGTGCGGCATCCACCTCGCCGGTGACGACGCCGTGGTGCGACGCACCACCACCCCTGGTTGATCGGAGGAGGGACCCGTGGCCCGACAACTCGCCTACGACGACGACGGCAACCTGCTCATCGACGTCCGCGGCCCCCGCTTCGCGGCGGCGCTGACCATGACCGTCCTCGCGATCGCGTTGACGGTCCAGGGTCCGGTCGGCACCGCCCTCGTGGGCTGGCAGGTGCTCGCCTTCGCGGTCCCGACCCTGTTCGGCCTGCGCTACTCGCCGTACGGCAACCTCTTCCGCGCCGTGAAGCACCGGTTCGACCTCGGGCCTCCACCTGAGGTCGAGCCTGAGGCGCCGCCGCGCTTCGCTCAGCTGTGCGGGCTGGTCGTCGCGGGCGCGGGTCTGGTGGCCCTGCTGGCGGGGGCTGAGGTGCTCGGCTGGATCCTCGTCGGGATCGTGCTGGCGCTGTCCGCCCTGCTGGCGCTGACCGGCATCTGCGTCGGCTGCGAGCTGTACCTGCTCGGCAAGCGCCTGCGCACGCCCTCGACCGCGGGTTGAGCGTGCTGGTACGCCTGCTGATCGTGCTCGGGGTCGTCGTGGTCGCGGCCACGCTCGGCCTGTGGTGGCAGCGGCGTGACGGGCGCGTCCGTGCGGGTGACGGCCGTTTCGAACCGGCGCAGCTGCGAGCGGTCGGGCTCGAACCGGGCGCCGCGGACGCGTTCGCGGTGCTGCTCGGGTCGCCCACCTGTGCCCCTTGTGCGACGGTCCGGGGCGTGCTCGAGCGCGTCAGCCAGCGTCGCAGCGACCTGCGCTGGGTCTACGTGGACGCCGCGGATCACCTCGACCTCGCTCGGACGCACCACGTGCTCCGCGTCCCGACCCTGTTCGTCCTCGACCGCCGCGGTCAGATCCTGGCTCGCACGAGCGGCGTACCCGCCGAACGTGACCTGCTGCGCGTCCTCGATCGTGAGGGTGACCTCGAGGGAGCCACCTCGGGGCGGTGAGCGTGCGCGCTTCCGCCCGCGATCATGCCGCTTCTGCTTGAGTGAGGCGGGTTCCTGACCGATGACGTAGGTGGAGACCGGCATATCCGGTCCGGCTGGTGCTGCCCGTCAGCGCCGAGTGATGAACGCAGGAGCGCAGCGTGGTGACCCCGGGCTGGTCGCCACGGACACGAGGGGTCACGGTGGGAGTACGCGAGGAGGGCACGTGGGGGCCCCCGGTCCGCGTCCTGGCGAGCGTGCTCGCCCTGCTCCTCGTCGTGCCCGCCATCGTGGTGCTCCCCGCCGCGGCGGCCGTGGACCCCGGCCTCTGCTACGCCGTGGCCGACGACATCGACCACCTCGTGTCGGTCCCTCGCTCCGGTGGAGGCACCTCCGACATCGGTCAGGTCGCCGCCGGGGCCACCGTCAAGACCGACATCGAGGCGATCGCCATCGCGCCTGCCCCGGCGGCTCCGCACGAGCTGCGGATCTACGGGGTGCACGCGGGGGGCGGCGAGCTCGGCCGCATCGATGACACGACGGCGGCGTGGACCAGCATCGGCTCGCTCGGATCGGGGTCCGGTCCCGACGGATCGCAGTCGTTCGCCGACACCGACGGCCTCACGTACGACGCCTTCCGCGACCTGCTCTGGGGATCGGTCAGGCGGAACGGCGCGGCCGACCTGCTCATCGCGATCGACCGCGCGACCGGCACCCCTATCGCCGGACGGTTCGACGTCAACGGCGACTCGACCCTCGAGGACTACGCCGTCGTCACCGGGACGCAGACCGACATCGACGACCTCGCCATGGACCCGACGACGGGCGTGCTGTACGGCATCGCCAGCGGCAGCGCCGCTTCGGACCAGCTCGTCACGATCGACGTGGCCACCGGGGTCGCGTCGGTGGTCGGGACGTTGACCGTCGGTGGAAGCAACCTGCTCGACGTCGAAGGTCTCGACTTCGCTGGCGACGGGACGCTCTACGCCAGCACGGGCGGCGATCCGGTCAACCCCCCGGACCTGCAGAGCGCCTTCTTCCAGGTGGACAAGGCGACGGGCGCAGCGACGCAGATCGACGCAGACGATGACACCGGGGACCTCAACTTCGAGGTCGGGGCCGACCACGAGGCGCTGGCCTGCATGGCCGCACCCGCGAACACCGTCTCCGGGACGGTCTTCCTCGACGACGACGGCGACGGGGCGCTCGACGCCGGGGAAGGCGGCATCGCGGGCGTCACCGTGGAGCTGTGGCTCGATGACGGCGACGGGGCGTTCGACCCCGTGGGGGACCAGCTCGGACAGGTGACGACGACCGGCGGTGACGGGACCTACGCGTTCCTCGGTTCGGGTGACGTCGACGGGTTCATCGTCGTCGACGACAGCGACCCGGCCCTTCCCGCCGGCGCCGCCTTGACCGATCCCCCTCCGCCCGGTCCCGCGGTGCTCCCGTTCAGCGGCTTCGCCACCACCTCCACCGGCAACAACGTCGCTTTCGCCCTCCCCGCGGTCGGCGACCTCGTCTGGAACGACATCGACGCCGACGGTGTCCAGGACGCGGGCGAGCCGGGCGTGGGCGGGGTCGTGGTGTCGCTGCTCGATCCCGCCCTGGTCAAGACCACCACGACCGCGGTGGACGGTTCCTATCGGTTCAGCGAGGTGGCCCCCGGCACCTACTCCGTCGCGTTCGACCTCGGTGGAGTCGTGGGCGTCGCCGGGTTCACGACCCAGGACGCCGGGGCGGACGATGTCGACAGCGACCCCGATCCGGTCTCGGCCGAGACGACCACCTTCACGCTGTCGGACGGCGAGCAGGCGATGACCTGGGATGCCGGCGTCCTCGGCGACGCGGCCATCACCGGGACCGTGTGGCACGACGCCGACGAGGACGGGATCGAGGATCCCACGGAACGAGCGGTCGAGGACGTCGCGGTCGAGCTGCGTGCTTCCGACGGGTCCAGCGTCCTGTCGTCGACCATCACGGCGGCCGACGGCACCTACACGTTCGCCAACCTCCTGCCGGGCGACTACATCGTCGCGTTCGTCGTGCCAACCGGGTCGCTGACGACACAGACGATCGGGACGGTCGACGGCTCCGATCCCGATCCGGTCACCGGCCTGACCGACGTGATCGTCCTCGGGGCTGGCGAGACCAGCGGCGACATCGACGCCGGCGTCGTCGGCTCAGCCTCCATCGGTGACCTGGCCTGGAACGACATCGACGGCGATGGGATCCAGGACACGGGGGAGCCCGGAGTCGAGGGCGTGACCGTCCGCCTGCTGACCGCCGACGGCCTCACGGTGCTGGACACCACGACGACGGACGCGACCGGCACGTACGGGTTCAGCAGCCTGTTGTGGGGCGACTACGTCGTCGAGTTCGACCTCGCCGGCGTGTCGGGTGCCGCGGGCTTCACGACACGCACGACCGGAACCGCCGATGGCTCCGACCCCGACCCCACAGACGGGAGGGTCGGCGTCACGCTCGCCGCCGGCGAGGCGAACGCCGACGTCGACGCCGGTGTTCTCGGCGATGCGTCCGTGGGTGACCTCGTCTGGAACGACATCGACGCCGATGGCATCCAGGATGCGACCGAGCCCGGTGTCGGTGGCGTCACCGTTGAACTGCGGTCCGCGGATGGGATCACCCTCCTGTCGTCGACCGCCACCGCCGCTGACGGCAGCTACGTCATCGACGACGTGCTTCCGGGCACCTACACGCTCGTCGTGCTCGCCCCGCCGGGGACGACCTTCACCACGCAGACGCTGTCCACGGCCGATGGCAGCGACGTCGACCCTACGACCGGTGCGGTCGCCGTGGCGCTGTCCGCAGCCGAGGTCGAGGACAGCATCGATGCCGGACTCCTCGGTGATGCGATCATCGGGGACCTCGTCTGGTTCGACGCCGATGGGGACGGGCTTCAGGACCCCGATGAACCCGGCGTCGCGGGCGCGGTCGTGCGTCTCTACGCCGCTGACGGCACGACCCTGCTGGCGGTGACCACGACCTCGTCGACCGGGGCGTACACGTTCGCGGGAGCGGTGCCCGACGACTACGTGCTCGAGTTCGACCTCGGCGGGGTCGCGGGTGCGGGCGGCTTCACCTCGCAGACGACGGGTACGACCGACGGTTCCGACCCCGATCCCACCAACGGTCGCGTCGCGTTCACCGCGGTCTCCGGCACGAACGACGACCTCGACGCCGGGGTACTGGGCGACGCCTCGATCGGTGACCTCGTGTGGTTCGACGCCGATGGGGACGGCCTGCAGGACACCGGCGAACCCGGTGTGGCCGGAGCGGTGGTCCGACTGCTCACCGCTGATGGCGCTGCCGTACTCGCCACCGATACCACCGACGCGGCCGGGGCGTACCTCTTCACGGGACTGCTGCCCGGCGACTACCGGATCGAGTTCGACCTCACGGGCGTGCCGGGCGCGGCCGGGTTCACGACCGCCGACGTCGCCAGCGACGACACCGTCGACAGCGACGCGGACCCGGTCACGGGCCGCACCGCCGTCATCACGGTCGCTACCGCGGCCACGATCGACCACGTCGACGCTGGCATGATCGGCGACGCCGCCATCGGGAACCTCTTCTGGAACGACCTCGACGGGGACGGCCTCCAGGACGCCGGTGAGCCCGGTCTCGTCGGCGTCACCGTGCGTCTGTTCGCCGCCGACGGCGCGACCTTGCTCGACACCCAGACGACGGACGCTGACGGGGCCTACACGTTCGCTGACCTGCTCCCGGGCGACTACGTCGTCGTGTTCACGGCACCGTCCGGACTCAGCTTCACCGCACAGACGCTGGGAACGGCCGACGGCAGCGATGCCGACCCCGTCACCGGCGCGACCCCCACCATCACCCTGACCGCCGGTGAAGTCGAAGACGGCATCGACGCGGGTGTGCTCGGTGGCGCCGCCCTCGGCGACCTGGTCTGGAACGACATCGACGGCGACGGGATCCAGGACCCCGACGAGCCGGGCGTGGAGGGACTGACGATCCGGCTGATCGAGGACGACGGCGTCACCGTCGCGGCCACGACGACGTCGGATCCGGCCGGCGCGTACGCCTTCACCGGCATCGCCCCCGGCGACTACTTCGTCGAGTTCGACACCTCGTCCGTCGCGGGAGCGTCACTGACCTCCCAGACCACGGGAACGGCCACCGGGTCCGACCCCGACCCGGTGACCGGGCGCTCCCCGCTGCTCACGCTCGTCGCGGGTTCCACCGACGACGACATCGACGCGGGGCTGGTGGGGGATGCCGCCATCGGTGACTTCGTGTGGAACGACATCGATGGGGATGGGCTGCAAGACGCGGGAGAGCCGGGGATCGGTGGGGTCACCGTCGAGCTGCTCGCGTCCGATGGGACGACTCGACTCGCCTCGACCACCACCGAGGCGGACGGCGCGTACGGGTTCGTCAACCTGCTGGCGGGCGACTACGTGGTGGGGTTCGTGGCGCCCACGGACACGACGTTCACGATCGCCGATGTCCCGGGGCCACTCGGTTCCGACACGACGGATTCGGACGCGGACCCCGGAACAGGTCTGACCGGCGCGGTGTCGCTGTCTGTCGGCGAGACCGATGACTCGGTCGATGCGGGCCTGCTGGGCGCTGCCTCGATCGGCGATGTGGTGTGGAACGACATCGATGGGGACGGTGTCCAGGATGTGGGGGAGCCGGGTGCGGCTGGGGTGACGGTGCGGTTGTTCGCGTCGGATGGGGTGACGTTGTTGTCGTCGACAACGACGGGTGTGGATGGGGTGTACGGGTTCGCCAACCTGCTCGCGGGTGATTACGTGGTGGGGTTCGTCGCTCCGGCTGGTGCGACGTTGACGGCGGCGGATGTGGGGGCGGATGACGCGGTCGACTCTGACGCCGATGCTGGCACGGGGTTGACCGCGGTGGTGTCGCTGGCTGCGGTCCTCCCCGCGATCGGGCTGGGCCGGGTGACGGTGGCGGTGGAGGCGCCTCGGGACGCCACGGTGGGCCGTCCGGTCGAGCTGACGGTCGAGCTGGCCGGTCGAGAGCGGCCCCTCAAGCTGCGAACGCCCGGCTTCGAGTCGGCCTGGACGGGCGCCATGGTGCCCTGCCGGGGGCGGCTGGCGGCCACGCCCCGGGCCCGGGGGGTGGTGGGTGAGGTG